>NZ_JAGPUP010000504.1:0-36623 GCF_018069605.1 Microvirga sp. HBU67558
GCTTGAACGTGATCGTCAGCGCCATGGCACCGTCGCCGGTGGAATAGGAGGACATGTACAGCATGCCCTCGACGCCGTTGATCTGCTGCTCCAGCGGTGTTGCCACCGTCGCTGCGACCGTCTGTGCATCGGCGCCTGGATAGCTTGCTCTCACCACCACGGTGGGTGGCGTGATCTCCGGGTATTGTGCGACCGGAAGCGCCACGTAGGCGATGCCGCCGATGATCAGGAAGAGCGCCGACAGAACCGTCGCAAAGATGGGACGGTCGACGAAGAAGTGAGCCATTCGCATGGAGGCATCCTCCTCGGCGAATCAAGTGCCGCTGCGTTCGCGCACCAGTGGAAGTGTGGTCATCTGCGGCGTGATCGGCGCTCCTGGCCTGACGCGGGAAAGACCGTTCACCACGACCGTTTCATTACCCGTCAGCCCGTCGCGAATGACGCGATAGCCGTCGATCCTCGGTCCGATCCGCACGGGCTTGAGATGCACCACATTCTTCTCATCGACCATGTAGACCACACGCCGGTCCTGATCGCTGCTGATCGCCTCGTCCGGCAGGAGAATGCCTCTGTAGGGATCGGAAGCGCCCACCGTGACGCGGCCGAATAGACCGGGTGTCAGGAACATATTTTTGTTGTCAAAGGTCGCGCGAAGGCGGATCGTGCCGCTCGCGGCATCGAGACGGTTGTCGACGAAGTCGACCTGTCCTTTGAGCTCTCCGAGGCGTTCATCTGTTAAAGTGAGAGTAACCTCATTTTTCTCGCCAGTGGTCGATGTCCGGGTTCCACCCTGAGCCTGTTGGGAAAGGGCCAGAAAGGAGCGTTCGTCCACATCGAAATAGAACTGGATCGGGTGGAGCGAGACGATGTTCGTCAGAAGCGTCTCGTTGGCATTGACCAGATTGCCCTCGGACACAAGCTTGCGGGAGATCCGCCCGGTCAGGGGTGTTCTGACTTCCGTGAACTCGACATCGAGCTGAGCCTGCCGCAGGGCCGCTTGAGCCCGATCGATCTCGGCCTTGCCTGTGAGAAAGGCCTGGCGGCGCTGGTCGAAGAGCTGATCGGGGATATTGCCGGTGCGGCGCAGCTGCTCGGCACGTTCAAGGTCACTCTGAGCGAACTCAAGCCGAACCTGAGCGGATGTGACGGTCGCTTTGGCTTGCTCAAGTGCGTTCCGGTAAGGACGCGGATCGATGGTGAAGAGGATATCGCCGGCCCGGACGAGGGACCCGTCGTGAAAATGCACCTTGTCGAGGTATCCTGAAACCCGGGCGCGGATATCGACCTGATCGACGGCTTCGAAGCGACCAATGAAGTCGGTCCGCTCGACGATGTCCTTGACCACAGGCTTGGCGACGGTGACGGAAGGCGGCGAGGTAGAACCGTCTTGAGCACAGGCCAAATTTCCTGGCAGCAGCCATGAACCAAGCACAGAGAGCACAAACCCGGAGCGGATCCCCATCCTCCGAATGCTTTCCCTCCATTTGCGCACTTGCGTCATTCGCAAAGCTCCCGAGGCTTCAGATCAGGCCGGGACCTCTAAACCGGGAACCAAGCACTCATTCGCCTGCTGGCCGAGCAGGTCGTGCCGTTCGTCCAGTCCTGAGAAGAAGTCCTCCAGCTGTGACACCGCCGCTTCATGAGCTACCAGGCGCAGCTCCAGAAGAGACAGAGTTGTGTTGTCGTCCAAGGTTGCCGCAAGGGCGCGGGCGCACCGGATCACCTCTGCAATCTTCTGATGATCCAGCGGAAGCTGACGCAACGCCTCACATTCCGATGTACCTTTTGGCTGTGAAGCAACAATACGTGCATGAGCATTCAGAGTGGCATGGTCGATGACAATGTCCGAGCTCAACGCCCTGACCCGGCGGGCCAGGGGAGTCATGCTGTCAAGAAGGTCCTGTCTTTGCCCCTCTAAAGCTTTGTCGAGAAAGGCAAGCGCAGATCCCTGAAGCGACCACCACACGGTCTGCGTCTTCATCGCAAGCATGTCGGTGTCTGCCAGCACACGCAGTAAAGCCTGCGCCATGATGCGGCGGTTGAAGCAGTTGAGATTGCGGGCAGGATCCATGGTTGGCCATGCCTCGGCGAGCGGTATGTCTGCATTCGTCTCGCGCCCTTTCGTGCACACGGAATAGCGCGAGTCTGAGACATTTTACCGTTCAAGAGGAAGAGCAACAGATCCAGCTTTGCGGTCATTCGCCCGAAATTGCGAAAATCCGACTCACTTAAAGGTGATTGCAGCGCTCCGGATCTATTCAGGGTGTTTGATAGTGCCCATGGTGAAAGAGAGGTATCATGTTGTCCCGATGGTATAGAGATCGTGAAGTAATCGGCTGCCAATGTCTGGCCCATGCGGCAGTCAACAGCGAAGCCGCCGTACCCGTTCATGCGTGAAACATTGTTCTAAGGGCATTCATCCAGCCTGTGCTTTGGCTGCCCGGCGATCTCGTGGGGCCAAGGCCTCTCCGGGAGGTCGCCATGAACCCAGACGATGCCATCGCCGTGCAATTCCACCGATCAAAGGCAGACATTTCAAGGGTGAGCCATGGATGGGGAGTGCTCGACGCTGCTCATGTAACCATGTTGAACCCCAAGCCCTACGACTTTACACTTCACAGCAGCCGCCACTGCATTGCCCTTCTGAACTGCTACCGCAGGGACGGAGAAACCAATCTTGATGGCCTTCCGCGTTCCACCATAAAGGACAACCGGGGCAAACTGACGTTCATCCCAGCCGGATGCCGCCTCCGGGGCTGGGCGCAACCAGGGTCGAGCGCCATGGCTTTCACGGCGGCCTACCTCGACCCAAAGCTATGCGCTTCTCTCGGTGCCAGCGGGCAGCAGCTCTATCCGCTAATGCATTTCGAGCACCCATTCCTGACCCAGATGATGCTGCAGCTCGAACGCATTCTGGCTCACCCCGAGAACTATTCCCGCGTCTATGTCGAGTCGTTCTCGGTGGTCATGCTGGCGGAGATCATGAGCTTTCAGGCGACTCATCTTTTGCACGATGGCGTTGATGCAACCCATCACCAGAAAGGAGGGCTGGCGAGCTGGCAGTGCAAGGCCGTGTGCGACTACATCGAGGCGAACCTGCACCAGGATATCTCCTTGGCTGAGCTGGCGGCTGTCGTCCGGCTCAGTCCCTATCATTTCTGCCGCGCATTCAAGCAGGCCCTTGGGGTTCCGCCACACCGTTACCAGATGGCTCGTCGCATCACATGGGCCAGGACATTGCTGGCTGACCACTCGCTGTCGATCACCGAGGTAGCGACGACCATCGGCTACGGCAGCGTAAGCCGGTTCTCCGCCTTGTTCCGGCGCTTTACCGGCCACTCGCCCCGGGTGTTTCGGCGGCAGATGATCTAGCATTTGGCTCAGGAGCGAACGATGTCTCCCATGGCTGCCGCAGGACCTTCGGTTATGGAAAGACGCCGTGAGCAGGCGTTTCCCGTCCTCGAGCAGGCTGAGATTGATCGCATGCGCCGGTTTGGCCAGGTCCGCCATTACCAACCCGGCGAGACGCTGGTCCGGGCTGGCGAAGCAGGACGCGGCCTCGCGGTCATCCTGGCCGGCCGGGTGGACATCATCCAGCACGCCTCCGGCCGGCGTCTGCTGATTACGACCCATGAGGCCGGGGAGATCATGGGCGAGCTCACCCAGCTTTCCGGCCGCCCCGCCCTGGTCGAGGCCTTGGTTGTTGATCCGGTGGAGGCACTGGTCATTCTGCCCGAAAAACTCAGGGCCGTGCTGATCGCCGAGGCTGAGCTGGGCGAACGGATCATGCGGGCGCTGATCCTGCGCCGCATGGGGCTGGTGGAGTTGAGCGCCGGGGGGCCAGTGATCGTCGGAGCGGAGGAGCACGGCGATGTGCTGCGGCTGGGTGGTTTCCTAGCCCGCAACGGCCATCCGCACGAGAGCCTCGATCCGAACAGCGATCCGGAGGCGCGGGCGCTCGTCGAGCAGTTCGGCGTCGATCCCGGCGAACTGCCGATCGTCCTGTGTCCGGACGGGCGGCTCCTGCGCAATCCGACTGAGGACGAATTGGCCCGGTGCCTTGGCCTGGTGGGTCCGCTCGATCCGGATCGGGTCTATGACGTGGCCGTCGTGGGTGCAGGACCCGCTGGTCTGGCCACTGCCGTGTATGCGGCCTCAGAGGGGCTCTCGGTCCTGGTGCTTGACTGCCGGACCTTCGGAGGCCAGGCCGGCGCCTCGATGCGGATCGAGAACTATCTCGGCTTTCCCACCGGCATCACCGGCATGGCCCTGATGGCCCGCGCCTACACCCAGGCCCAGAAGTTCGGAGCCGAGATGGCGATGCCGGACGAGGCCGTTGGCCTCGAAGATGACAGCGGGTCAGGGCGAGGTCCGTATGTGGTACACCTGATCAACGGTGAGAGAGCCCGCGCCCGCTCGGTGGTGATCGCCACAGGTGCCCGCTATCGACGGCTCGAGGTGCCGGACCTGGAGCGGTTCGAGGGCGCGTGCGTCCACTATTGGGCCTCGCCTTTGGAGAAGAAGCTCTGCGCCGGACAGGAGGTCGCCCTGGTCGGCGGCGGCAATTCGGCGGGTCAGGCCGTGGTCTACCTGGCCAAGCAAGTGGCCAAGGTGTGGCTGCTCGTCCGAGGGCGGGATCTCGGGGCGAGCATGTCGCGCTATCTCGTCGACCGGATCGAAGCTCTTCCCAATGTGGAAATCATCACCCAAGCCCAGATCACCGGGCTGGAGGGACAGCCCGGTCGGCTGGAAGCAGTTCGCTGGCGCATGGAAACCGGAGGGGAGATCCGTCGGCCGATGCGGCATCTGTTCCTGTTCATCGGTGCTTCGCCCAACACGCAATGGCTGGATGCGTCGCAAGTGGCGTTGGACCCGAAGGGCTTCGTTCTGACCGGAGCCGATGTGGCTCCTGGCCGGAGGGCGTTGGAGACGAGCCTTGATGGCGTCTTCGCTGTCGGGGACGTGCGTTCTGGTTCAGTGAAGCGGGTAGCCGCCACGGTAGGCGAGGGGGCGCAGGTGGTGGCCGCAATCCACGCCTTCCTGACGAAGGACACCGTTCTCGCTACGGCTCGCGGCGGGATGCCGTCTGCCAACAAGGCCGATCAACAGAAGGATAGTCCGCAGCCTTTCAACAGTCAGGTAGTATGAATGGGGCTTTAGTTACTCGTTATAACAAACCCATCGGGCCGCTCCCATCATAAGCGAGGTCCATCATGACGGTTTCGACCTTTCTGTTCGCCACAGGGATTGAGAACAGCTATCCCACGATCAACGGCGGTCGGACCCGCATCGACGAGATGGAGAAGTGCGGCCACTACACCCTCTGGTATGCAGACTTCGACCTGCTTGATGAGGTCGGCATCCGCTATCTCCGCTATGGCCCACCCATTCACACCACGTGGCTGGGGGAGGGGCACTACGACTGGGACTTCTGCGATCAGACCTTCGGCGACCTCTATCGGCGCAACGTCGTGCCGATCGTCGACCTGTGCCACTTCGGCGTGCCCGACTGGATCGGAAACTTCCAGAACCCTGACTTTCCCGAGCTTTTCGCAGGGTATGCTGGCGCCTTCGCGGAGCGCTTTCCCTGGGTTCAGCTCTACACGCCGGTGAACGAGATGTTCGTCTGCGCCGTGTTCTCGGCCGCCTATGGCTGGTGGAACGAGCAGCTTACGAGCGATCAGGCCTTCGTCACCGCCCTGAAGCACATCGTGAAAGCCAACGTGCTCGCCATGGGGGTAATCCTTGACGTCCGGGCCGATGCCATCTTCATCCAGAGCGAGTCCTCGGAGCACTTCCACCCCGACTGCCCGGGTGCGATCCCGCTCGCCGAGTTCTACAACGCCCGCCGCTTTCTGCCACTCGACCTCAACTATAGCCGGCGCGTGGACTCGGACATGTTCGTCTATCTCATGGACAACGGCATGAGCCGCGAGGAATACGAGTTCTTCATGCGGGCCAACTTGAAGCGACACTGCATCATGGGCAACGACTACTATGTGACCAACGAGCACCTCGTCTCGGCCAACGGGCACACCAGCGCCTCCGACGAGGTCTTCGGCTATGCCGAAATCACACGGCAGTACCACGATCGCTACATGCTTCCTGTGATGCACACGGAGACCAACATCAAGGAGGGCCCAAGCGGCGAGGAGGCGGTCAAGTGGCTCTGGAAGGAGTGGTCCAACGTCTTGAGGGTCCGCAACTCCGGCGTGCCTATAATCGGTTTCACCTGGTATTCGCTCACAGATCAGGTGGATTGGGACACCGCCCTGCGCGAGCAGAACGGCACCGTCAACCCGCTCGGCCTGTATGACCTAGACCGTAACATCCGGGCGGTCGGGCGGAGCTATCGGCAGCTGATCCAAGACTGGTGTCAGGTTCTGCCGGCCCAGAGCGTTTGTCTGCAGCTGCCGATCACGCAGCCGCGTGACTTCGACAAGCCATTCGCTCAGCGGGCGCGGAAGTCGATGAAATCGATCTGCGACAGAACCCCGAGCGAGCCGCTCATGTCGAGCTAGAATGTCTGGAGAGACTTCGATGCGTTGGAAAACCAAACATCGGGCGGAGTGCTACCCTGGAGTTGAAGCGGAAGCCAAGCCGCGGGAACGCTTAGTGCGGCTTCTGCTGATAGCCGTGATCGTGATCCTTTCGGTGCTCTCTTTGATTTATGTCTCTCATGCCAGGGCGCCAGGCACCCTTCTGACTGACCTCGCAGGGCCTCAGAAAGCACTGGGAAGTTCTACGGTGCAAAATCGGTGAAGGCGCCGTGGTTGAGGTTTCGGATCTAGATCACCCATCCGTTTGATTTGGGTTTTTGTATCTGAATGTATCGGCCGGGGCGTCTTAGGGCAGTCGGATACAATCCGGGTCCGTCCTTGAAACATCCGGTACACACAGGGAGCGCGATTATTCCGCCAGCATGAGGCACGTCGCCTCCTTGGAAGGAAGAGCAAATGAAAGCGCGTAATCTCTTGATGTCGGCCGGCTTAATCGCGATCGGCGTATTCTCTCTCCAAGCAGCCCAGGCTCAGCAGAACGTGACCCAGCGTACCGATCTGGTGCAAAGCGACATCAGCGTGCCCGGGAAGGAAGTCCTTCAGGTCAGGGTCGACTTCAATCCGGGCGTCGTATCCATCAACCACAGGCACCCGGGCGAAGAGGTCGCCTACGTCCTCGAGGGCACTCTCGAGTACCAGCTTGAGGGCCGGCAGCCTGTCACCCTCACCGTGGGCCAGTCGCTGTTCATCCCGGCCGGCGTGGCTCATATCGCCAAGAACGTCGGTCCGGGCAAAGCATCGGAGCTGGCGACCTACATTGTCACAAAAGGCGCCCCGCTCCTCGAACCTGTTAAGTGAGTTCTCTGATGAACCTCGATAAAGCAACGGGCGCCATGTCATCACAAGAAGTTTCCGAGAGCCGGCAGTTCTCGCGCCGTTCACTCCTGTTAGGCGGCGCGGCCGTGGGACTGGCATCGGCCACTCTTCCATTGTCGGGCGCTTTGGCCTCAGATGCTGCGAGGAGGGCCGCTCCGGATTGGGTACGCCCCTTCCAGGTCAGCATCCCGGAGGCGGCTCTGATTGATCTGCGTCAGCGGCTTGCAGCGACCCGATGGCCTGATGGCGAGACCGTGGCTGATCGCTCACAAGGCGTTCAACCCGATAAGCTGAAGCCCCTCGTGGACTATTGGCAGACTGCCTATGATTGGCGTCAGGCCGAGGCCAAGCTGAATGCCTTGCCGCAGTTCGTGACCAATATCGACGGAGTGGATATTCACTTCATCCACGTGCGCTCGCCTCACGAGAATGCCTTGCCGCTGATCATGACCCACGGATGGCCTGGATCGGTCTTCGAGCTGCTGAACCTGATTGGCCCGCTGACTGAGCCTACCGCGCATGGCGGCAAAGCCGAAGACGCCTTTCATCTCGTGCTCCCGACCATTCCAGGTTTCGGCTTCTCGCAAAAGCCCTCAGCCAAAGGCTGGAACCCGCAGCGTATAGGAGCGGCCTGGGACGTGCTGATGAAGCGTCTCGGGTATGCGCGGTATGTTTCCCAAGGGGGAGATTGGGGCGCGATCATCAGCGACGCGATGGGCCGTCAGGCACCGGACGGGCTGCTGGCGATCCACGTCAACCGGATCGAACGGGCCACCACCTTTCCGCCTGATGCCGCCCAAGCCCTGAGGAGCGGCGGGCCTGCACCGGACAACCTGTCTGCCGAGGAGAAGATCATCTTCGATGAGGCGCGGGACTTCCTGAACAACGGCTTCGGGTATGCGGCGATCATGGGCACCCGACCTGAGACGATCGGATACGGGCTTGCGGATTCTCCTGTTGGCCTGGCCGCTTGGTTGTACGACAAGATCGCCGATTGGGTCTACACGCGCGGTGATCCCGAGGCGGCCCTCAGCAAAGACGCGATCCTCGACAACATCACACTCTATTGGCTGACGAACACCGGCCCATCGAGCGGGCGCATCTACTGGGAAAACACCGCGTCCGGAGCGAAACTGACCCCGGTCAAGGTTCCAGCGGCTGTGACAGTATTTCCTGGGGAGGTCTACAAGCCGCCAAAGCATTGGCTGTCGCGGGCCTATCCGAACCTCATCTACTACAATCGTGTCGAAAAAGGCGGCCACTTTGCCGCCTGGGAAGAGCCGAAGCTGTTCAGCGAAGAGTTGCGAGCCGCATTCAAGACCGTTCGCTGATGAAGATCGCCGAGCCAGCGATCTGCTGGCTCGGCGATCGTTTTAACGTCTCACCGAGACGCACGAGGTGGGACATGAACTCACGGCATCCCGGGCGGATCGGCCCTGCGCGGAAATTGAGGTGGATAAGTCAGTGCATACGCAAGTGAAACGGAAAATCGCCTTCGCCTTGCTGATGGGCATCGTGACGACGGGTGTTATCTCGTTTGCCATCCTTGCCCTCAACGTGGGTTTTTCGGAAACATTCGCCCTCACGTGGCTGCGGTCATGGGGCATCGGGTACGTGATCGTGGTCCCCGTTATTCTCGTCGTCGGACCGTGGCTGCAGGCGCAAGTCAACCGGATGATTCAATGAACTCCCGAGGCCACTTGGAGGGACTTGCTATGCTCAAGCGTTTATTGTTTGCGATTTTTGGTCTGGCTCTCGGTTCTTCGATTGCTTGGGGCTGTGCCGACACATTTGCTGCGAAGGAACAGGCTGTGGACATAGGATTCGTTGACGTCGGTTCTGACATCACGCTCAGAAGAATGAAAGTGCAGAGCTCAAGTCCCGAAGGAACAGTGCTCCTCCTGCATGGCTTTCCGGAGACGCTGTGCGCTTGGACAGAAATCTCGAGAGAGCTCTCCGCTGACTATGAAGTCCATGCCATTGACTGGCCGGGGTATGGTCTTTCATCACGGCCCGCCGCCGATCAATTCTCATACTCGCCAAAGGACTACGCAATTGTGCTAGGCGAATACATCAAGAAGTCCGGGATCGATACATCGAAGCTCACGATCTATGCGACGGATATTGGAGCCCTGCCAGCGCTTTTACTCGCCCTTGAGGATCCGCACGTCGCCAAGACCATCATTGTTGGTGACTTTGCACCGTTCAACAGGCCGCAATACATGCACGACAGACTGCAAGGCCTGAAGTCGGAACCTTCGGCAAGTGCGACGCTCGCCACTTACAAAACCAGAACCGGCGCAGAAATTCTTGATACCGCCGTGAGGGGAGGGCTTCCCAAAGAAGCGCAGTTTGAGGTTTCTGCTGACCTAAAAAATGACGTGTCCAGCAGTTGGAGGCATGGTGGATTGACACCACCAGACGCCTTCTATCACTACTACTCACACTTTACGCGAGATGAGGACTATCTCGAGGCGAACATTGGCAAGCTCAAGACGCCCGTGAAAGTGGTTTGGGGCGAGAAGGATATCTACATCAACAAGGATATGGGAAGGGAGTTCGCGAAGATGATCAATGCGGACCTCACTGTTATTCCTGACGTCGGACACTACCCTCATCTTCAAAGCCCAAAGCAGACCGTTGAGGAGATCCGCGCCTCGTTCCGATAACGGGTAGTATCCGGGGAAACGCGAGGCAATGTAAGGTAGCGCGTCATTGCCGCCGCGAACCCCAACGCTCAGGCTGTCGGAGCACGCCGAGCCACCTCGACAGAGGCTCGGCGTTTCGCATTAACTAAGCGCGATTAGCGTCAACAACAGCCTGAGCAAAGGCCTGTGGGGCCTCCTGAGGCAGATTGTGGCCAATACCGCCAGTGATCAGGCGATGCTCATACTTGCCAGAGAACTTCTTGGCATAGACAGCCGGATCCGGGTGAGGAGCGCCGTTCGCATCGCCTTCCAGGGTGATCGATGGTATGCCGATCACGGGAAACTCAGCCAGCCGGCGTTCAAGGTCATCGTATTGGCGTTCGCCTTCCGCCAGTCCGAGCCGCCAGCGGTAATTGTGGATCGCGATCGCCACGTGATCCGGGTTGTCGAACGCGGCTGCGCTGCGGTTGAAAGTGGCATCGTCGAAGTTCCATTTCGGCGAGGCGAGCTGCCAGATTAGCTTGGCGAACTCACGCCGATACTTCTCATATCCCAGGCGTCCGCGCTCTGTCGCAAAGTAGTACTGATACCACCATTGCAACTCGGCCTGGGGTGGCAAGGGCATTTGGTTCAGCGCCTGGCTGCCGATGAGATAGCCGCTCACGGAGACCATCGCCTTGAACCGCTCCGGCCAGAGGACTGCGAGAATGTTCGCGGTTCGCGCACCCCAGTCGCAGCCGGCAACGACGGCCTTATCGATCTTCAGCGCGTCCATCAGGGCGATAATATCAACCGCGATCGCCGATTGTTGGCCGTTTCGGGGCGTTTCGGTCTTCAGAAACTGCGTGCTTCCGTATCCACGCAGGTAAGGCACGATCACCCGGTAGCCTGCCTCGGCAAGCAGAGGTGCGACGTCCACATACGTATGGATGTCATAAGGCCAGCCGTGCAGGAGGATCACCGGGGTGCCATCGGCAGGCCCTGCCTCAGCATACCCCGTGTTGAGCACGCCTGCCGCGACCTGCTTGAGCGTCGAAAAGGAGGTGTTCGCACCAGGCGTAACTTGGGGAAGCCGCGACTGCGGACCGCCGGTTTGGGCATGTGCGCCACCTATCGCCCCGAGCTGGGGGGCCGCCGCTGTCAAGACCGCGATGCCCACGAAATGTCGCCGCGAAAGGTTGATTTCATCTGCCATTGATCTGTTCCCGTTTGATGAACCGGAGCCATAGAACAAGATGGTGTTGTGTCTCTAATGTGTTCACGTAGAGAGATCTTGTAAGTTAATGTATCAGGATCCCTAGACGGAACGTTTGGTTACACTTCGATCTAATCTGCAAACATCCTGGATACGTTGATCAGGCATTCCTTGGCGCCGCTGAAGACACGAACATCAGCGTGGCAAAGGAGCCGACTCTATGTCGAAGATTGAAAAGGTTCTCTATACGGGCAAGACGCGCACGACCGGTGGGCGCGACGGTACATCGCGGAGCGACGACGGGCGCCTCGATATCCAGCTGTCTCACTTCGTGGGCCGGGGAAGTGGTACCAACCCGGAGCAGCTGTTCGCAGCTGGATGGTCGGGCTGCTTCCTGAGTGCAATCGCCATTGCGGCCGGCAAGCGAAAGATCGAGTTGCCTAAGGATCATGCGGTCAACGCAGAAGTCGACGTGGGACAGACCGGCGACGCCTTTTTCCTCCAGGCCCGGCTCAACGTAAGTCTGCCGGGGATCGACCCCGAGACTGCACGAGCCCTCGTCGATGAAGCGCACCAGACGTGCCCTTATTCCAAGGCGACCCGCGGCAACATCGACGTCGTCATCAACCTGGTTTAGGGGCCTACTTGGCGGGGGTCGCTGGAAGGCGGCCCCTCTGCCTCACGACTGAGTTTTCTGACGGGCGGACAAGACCTGCCGCGTCAATCGCAAGATAGGGCCGGCCGAAAGCGCCCAAAGCACCCCTGGCACATATTGGAGATTTTTATGGGTGTTCCCATTTGGTTACGCATTGGCAATGCCAGTGGCATCTCCCCGTCTATGCGGCGGGTACCGGGCTCGGTCTGGCTTATCGCCGACAGTTCCAGTCCGGTCGGCCTTTCCGTGGCCAAAGATGTTGTTCAGCGCGGACATCGAGTGATCCTCGCAGCCCGCAACACAGCAGCAGTTCAGGATCTCGTCAGAGGATTTCCGAATACGACCCTTGTGGTTGCTCTGGATGGTACGTCGTCGGACGACATTACTCGCATCATTCAAGAATCGAAGGACCAGTTCGGACCGATCGAGGTCCTCGTCAATACCCCAGGTGTCGGCAGTCTCCCGTCCCTTGGGTGATGGCGGCACCCACCCTCGCGAGGGTGAGGGGAGCGGGGGATCAGCCGAGGACGATCTCCGCGGCGAGGCCCCCTCCGGTTCGGTTCTTAAGACTGAGCGAACCGCCGATCGCCAAGGCCAACTGATGAGCAATGGCCAATCCCAGACCAGTTCCGCCCGTATCGCGGTTCCGGGACTGCTCAAGACGATAGAAGGGCTGAAGCACGGATTCCAGTTGTTCTTCAGGGATTCCGGGTCCTCGATCGCAGACGGTGATACAAATCCTGCCATCGGGTTGTCTGCCGATGTTAACTTCCGCTTCTCCGGCAAACTTCAGGGCGTTGTCGATGAGATTCGTGAGAATGCGCCGGAGGGCATGGGGGCGCGTTGTGACGACTGCGTCAAGGATCCTTCGTGCTGTCACGGCTTTTCCCGTATCCTGATAGTCGAAGGCGATGCTCTCAACGAAGGATCCAATGTCGATCCGGGTTGGCTTCTCAACATTGCCATGGGCCGTTCTGGCATACGCCACGCCCTCGTGCACAAGCCTCTCAATCTCTGACAGGTCGCTGATCAGCTTTTCCTTCTCTGGACCGTCCTCGGCGACCTCGGCACGAAGTTTCATGCGCGTGATAGGTGTCTGGAGATCATGAGAGATCGCCGCCAGGATCCGGACACGCTCCTCGAGGTAATGGGTAATCCGATCCTGCATGGCGTTGAAGGCCGTCGCCGCATGAGCGACTTCGGCGGGTCCTGTCTCATCGAGCCGAGCCACATTCTTACTCGGATCCAAGGTCTCGGCCGCTTTGGCGAGCCGGTGAAGAGGCCCTATCGCCGAGCGCACGGCAATCCAGGTACACAACAGGAGAAGGGTGAGTTGTGCCATCAGAACATAGGGAAGCCAGGAGGCGAGGGGCATGACCCGCGGCCGAAGGTCGATCGTCACTTGCGAGCCATCGCTGAGCGTCACATGAGCTTGGACACGTTGTCGTGTGCCGGGAATGGTCTCGACGGTCACCGGCAGCCGCTGTCCTACCGCGGTCTGGATGGTTTCGGCGACCTCTTTGCCAAGCCCGCTCACTTCGGGAACCCCAGGGAGGCCCGGACCGAGCTCATATCGGTAGTTCCCCCGCTCCAGCATGGCGACCCATTGCTGGCGCTCGCCCGCTGGCAGGCGATCGAGCAGGGCCAAAGAAATCCCAACATCCTTCTCCAAGTTGCCGAGCATCATCGTCTTGGCGGCCGTGTAGCGCTCAAGGAACAGGACCCCGAACGAAAGCGCATGCGCCACGGCCAGCCCGGCAAAGAGGATGAGAAAGAGCCGCCACCGCAAGGTTCGGGGCAGCCGAAACAGCCTGCGATGCCAGCCTTCCATGATCATTGCCGTGCCGTCGTGATCTCGACCGGCATTGCGAGGACATAGCCTTCGCTGCGAACCGTTTTGATGTAGGCAGGCTCGCGGGCGTCCTCGCGAAGACGTTGCCGGAGCCGGCTGACGAGCAGATCGATCGAGCGGTCGAAGAGCTCGGCTTCGCGTCCCTGTGTCAGGTTGAGCAGCTGATCCCGTGTGAGAACCCGTTGCGGATGGTCGAGAAAGACCCGGAGCAAGCGGTACTCGGCACCGCTTAGTGCGACGGCCGTTCCCTCCTTGTCGAGAAGATGCCTCATCGTCGTATCGAGTTGCCATTCGCCAAACGTCAACAATTGGCCTGCTTCCGTCACCTGTAGGTTCGGTGGCATCATACGCGTGCGGCGCAGAACCGCCCTGATCCTGGCGAGCAGCTCCCGAGCGGCGAACGGCTTCACCAGATAATCATCAGCACCCATTTCCAGGCCAACGATTTTATCGGTGTCATCATTTCGTGCCGTCAGCATCAGGACTGGCGTCGATTTGTGCTTTCCGGCCCGGAGCTCCCGGCAGAGCACGAGTCCGTCGTCGCCGGGCATCATGATATCAAGGACAATGAGGTCGACCCGGTTGGCATCGAGAAACGACCGCATCTGCCGCCCGTCCGCGGCAACAGTGGCGCGCAGGCCGTTCTTCTTCAGGTAATCGGCAACGAGTTCTCGTATCTCACGATCGTCGTCGACGATCAGAATATGGTCTGTATGTTCCATGGCCGTCACCGCGGATGCTGCGGGGCTACTTTAGCACCGCGTCTTGTGGGAACATCCCGCGAATTCCAGAGAATTGTATCGCGCTGTATCTAACACGACGGAAGATACAAAGACTGACAAAAATCCTGTCCGTGGCTATGGATCTGCAGCTGTTGCAGTGAGATTACGCAACAATGTAGCCATTGATTGGTGGTGTCGCATGCGAGGTTCAAACACAGCAGCGAGCGTTGCGCCTACATTTCGATACAATTCGACCGGTCCAGGACATATGCCGGATACGTCAGACTGAACAGATGAGAGCCGAGTTCAACCCCCGGCCAGTGCTTCGGCGCATTGGCCGCGTCCGAGAGGCCCGGCCATGACCCTGTTCGTCGTTTCTTATTTGGCAGGAGTCCTGACAATTGTCAGTCCCTGTATCCTCCCGATCCTGCCATTCGTCTTCTCCCGGGCAGGCCAGCCGTTCGCCCGCAGCACTCTGCCGATGATGGTTGGCATGGTGGCCACCTTCGCGGCGGTTGCGAGCCTTGCTGCCGTGGGCGGAAGCTGGGCGGTGCATGCGAACGAGATTGGACGCTCTGTCGCCATCGCATTGCTGGCCATATTTGGTGTGACCCTCATCTCGGCACGCGCTGCCGCCTTCCTGACCCGGCCGGCGGTCGCCCTCGGCGGCCGGCTGTCTGGAGCGGCACCTTCGGACAAGCCGAGTGTCGGCGGATCGCTGCTCCTCGGCGCCGCGACCGGCTTCCTCTGGGCACCCTGCGCTGGCCCCATCCTGGGGTTGGTCCTGACGGGAGCCGCCATTCAGGGCGCCAATCCGCAGACATCTGTCCTGTTGATCGCCTACGCTGCCGGAGCGGCAACATCCATGGCTATGGCCGTTTTGGCGGGAGGACGAGTATTCGCAGCGATGAAGCGCTCGCTGGGTCTCGGCCACCGCATTCGGCAGGGCTTGGGCGCGGCTGTTCTCGCCGGCGTCACAGTGATCGTCCTGGGACTCGATACTGGCCTTCTGACCCGTCTGTCCTATGCGAGCACCGCCAGGATCGAACAATCCTTACTAGATCGGGTGCACGGCAAGCCCGACGCAACCTCAACGAGTTCCACAGGCCGCCGCACGACGTTGGCTACGAACGACGCTGGTCAGGGCTATCGCAGCAACTTACCGGTCGAGGGCAAAATTCCGTCCCTTGATGGTGCGGTGAAGTGGCTGAACTCCGAACCACTGACGACTGAACAGCTGAGGGGCAAGGTCGTGCTCGTCGACTTCTGGACGTATTCCTGCATCAACTGCATTCGCACGATCCCCTATGTGCGGGCCTGGGCGGAGAAGTACAAGGATCAGGGTCTCGTTGTGATCGGCGTTCATGCTCCCGAGTTCGCATTCGAGAAGCGCATTTCCAACGTGGAACGTGCCATCCAGAACTTCGCGATCACTTACCCGGTGGCGGTCGACAACGACTTCAAGATCTGGCGCGCTTTCAGGAACAGCTACTGGCCTGCTCACTACTTCATCGATGCCCAAGGGCGGATCAGGCACCATCACTTTGGTGAAGGCGATTACGAGGAATCGGAGCGCGTCATTCAGGAACTGCTGGCGGAAGGGGGAACCCAGAGGGCAGAGAGCAGCTTCGTCACACCGGATGCTAAAGGGGCAGAAGCCGCGGCCGACTTTGACCGCGTCCAATCCGGCGAGACGTACCTCGGCTACAAACGAGCCTCGAACTTCGGCTCGCCCGAACAGGTAAGCGTCGATGAGGCGCGGGACTATACCGCCGGGCGGCTGCGGCTCAACGAGTGGAGCCTGGCCGGGAACTGGACCGTTGGAGCGGAGGAGGCTGTTCTCAACCAGCCTGGAGGGGCGATCTCCTACAGATTCCGCGCCAGGGACTTGCACCTCGTGCTCGGGCCCAGCCGTGACGGCAAACCGGTGCGGTTCCAGGTAACCATCGATGGGAAAGTGCCTGGAGCAAATCATGGTGCCGATATCGACACCAACGGCAACGGGACGGTTGCGGAAACCCGGCTCTACCAGTTGATCCGGCAAGGAGGGGACGTCCGGGAGCGAACCTTCGAAATTCGCTTTCTGGATCCAGGGATCGAAGCCTACGCGTTCACATTCGGCTAGGCAGGATTGCTTTATCGAACAAAGCTGACATCGCGTTGGGCGCCGAGCAGCTCGGTTGTGATTGGCGTCGAATATCATCACCGGACAGGTGGTGACGTTCACCGTGCTTAGAGCCAGGTCCCATCTCGGTGAAAAATCCTAAGAATGCAATTTGAAACCAGGAGTAACAAAGTGACCTTACGAGCGGCATTTGTATCGCTGATAGGCTTGATCGTGACTTTGCCTGCCTCGGCCAGCTCTGATGATGCCTGGAAAACAATGCGGCAGAAGGTGCGTAGCGGATGCCTTGAGAAGGCAAACGCAATGAGCCTTGGCAAGGTGGATGTCCGTGTGGATCCATTCGGAACTCAGAGTTATGGCACGGCCATCCTAATCAAGCGCGGAGCCTCGAAACAAGCAACGCTGGCTTACTTATGCGTGATGGACAAGAAGACGGGAGAGGTTGAGCTCGGTGGTGAGCTGATGCTGCAGTGATTGCTGGGCTGATCCGGCGTCCGGCAAACAATACCTCCCGAGCATTCGAGGATCGGGGGCATCTCGTTCGCAGCCCTCTAGGAAGCACTCTCGGATAAGGACACTGGGTACTTGTTCTACTACGTCTTCGATCCATTGTTCCTCGATGGCGTAGATCTCCGCAGATCGGCGCTCGAGAGCCGAAAGCAGCTGCTTGCCGACGCATTGGCCAACGCTCCGGCCAGCCTACGCGTAAGCGCACACCGGGTTTGTGGCGGAAAGGCGTTCTTCACCCAGGCCTGCGCCCTGAAGCTCGAAGGCATCGTCTCGAAGCGACGCAACTCCCTGTACTCAGGAACCCGTGTTCCCGACTGGCTCAAGGTGAAGTGCCTCAACACCGAGGAGTTCGTCATCATCGGCTACACCGAGCCGCAGCGATCCCGGATCGGGTTGGCGCTCTCCTGGTCGGCTATTACACGCCCTCCGGTGAGCTGACATACGCCGGCAAGGTTGGGACAGGATATTCGCGCGAATTCCTTACAAGCTTCCAGGCCAGGCTGGAGCGGATCGAGCAGGTCAAACCGACGGCGGCCCTGCCGAAAGGGACCTACATGCGGGCGCGGGTGCATTGGGTCAAGCCGCGGTACCTGGCCCAGGTCGAATTCACGGAATGGACGCGGGACAATATCTTGCGGCACCCGAGCTTCCTCGGTCTACGCGAAGACAAGGATCCGCGTGAGGTCGTGGTGGATCGCCAGGCACCAGAGCCTGCTGGTGCTGACCGGCGATCCAGATGATCGAGCGTCAGAACGGAGCAGGGAATGCAGATTCCTGGCGGGTGTCCTGTGCGGATGGCTCGGAACGAGAGGGTCAACTCTGATCGTACTTCTCGTTGGCGGGCCGGGTGAGCTCGACGAAGTTGAACGCTCGGAGAGTGTCTAGATTTTTCCGGGAAACATTGATGCCGTATTCAGGGGCGCTCTTTGCCTCCAGGTAATCGTTGTCACGAAAGACCCCACAAGGCGTCAACCACCGCGTCGACGGGATGAAGAACATCTCGACGCTCGGACCGGAGAACACGATGAGACATAATGCGAGATCAGGCGCGGGCTTGAAATGTTTCTTGCGCATGAAGACATAGCCGGTCCCTCGCAACGACTTGACCTGCACCTTCATATAGCCGGTGTCATCCCGGTGAATCAGGAGATCGACGCCTCGATCATCGATCTCTGGGATGTAGATCGAGAATCCCTGTTTCGCGAACTCGATCCGCGCGATGTATTCTGCAATCTGCCCAATCTGCTGAGGGCTGACGGAGGACCAGTTCTCGCCAATCATGGTGGTATAATTTGGAGCCTGAGAGGAGGAGAGCGTTTTTCATGTCTGACCAAAGCAGGGGCAGCCCGGACGCCTTGGACGAGAGCGAGCATATATCGATTTTCGTCTATGAGCACCCGAACGGTGTGCGTGAGATAACCGGTGGGGGCAGAGGTCCCGGAGGGGTCCTCGCAGACATTCATGGGGAGGTGGCCCCAGGTGAGAGCTGGGACGGCATGAGCTACGAGAACCTCACCCCAGGACAGTACAAGCTTGCCGGCAGGATTTGGGTTCGGGTCTGATCTGCGTGGCTGGTTGCGTCGCAAACTTGAAGAAGGGACAAGAAAAGCACAGACACTCGATCATGCGTTCAGGCAGTAAGCAGGTCGAACTGCTCGGCCAGTGAAGGCTGCGGATTGCAGGCATACTTCGCCTGCTGTTTGCGCATCATGTGCACCATCTCGATGCCGGTCAGAATTGCATGGGCGCTGTTTATGGACTTGAACCCGAGCATCGGCCGAATCCGCCGCTTAACCGCGCGATGATCTTGTTCGATACGATTATTGAGGTAGCGGCTCTGCCGGATCCTGATTGGCTTGAGCCGACGCCATGAGCAATTGCGCAAGCGGCTCTCTGCATCAGACGACAGGATTGCCTCCCGTTTCGTCTGGCTGCCGTCGATGACGATGCGCTCGGGTCGGCCGTGGCGCTTAAGCGCCATGCGCAGGAAGCGCTTAGCCGCTGTCAGATTGCGCCGTTCGCTGAACCAGAACTCGACCGTATCGCCGTTGCTGTCGATAGCACGGTACAAATACATCCACCGGCCACGGACTTTGATATATGTCTCGTCAACATGCCACCTCCCGGTGACAGCTCTCTTTCGCCGATTGAACTGCTCCAGCAAGAGCGGCGCGTAGTGAACGGTCCAGCGATGGATCGTGGCGTGGTCCACCATCACGCCTCGTTCGACCATCATCTCCTCAAGATTGCGCAGGCTGAGGCCATAGGCCAAGTACCACCGCACGCAGAGCAGGATCACGGATCGATCGAAATGCCTGCCCTTGAACACGCTACCCTCCATCCCTGAGCCCAGGGAGGATTAGCTGAAACTCTGAAACAAATTCTTGCGACAGATCCGGATGCGCAGGGGAAAGGCAGCCGCAAGGCCTGCTATTGCGATGAGGGTATGTCGCCACCAGCGTGCCATGCTGTCCTCTCGTGCCGGCAACTCAGTCGGGAACCCGGCCGTTGCAGGTCAACCGAAACGTCAAAGCAGAATCCAACTTGGAGGGTTGGTCCAACAATGCAATGAATCGCATGTCTTGTAGCGTACTTGAGATGAACGGAAGCGAACCAATCACGAAATGTGTCGGTTCTCAAGCTTGGCAATAGGCAGCATGTACTCGAACGTGCGGAAGGAATGCCTTCGTTGCGCCAGAGTTATTGCACGACTGCCAGTGATGGCTGCGAAAAGGCGGGTAGCAGAAGCTATCATGCCTGCACGGACCTCCCTTACTGTCAGGTGCTGCCGTGAGGCGAAAGCCAGCCTCAGGCCCCGATCGCAGGGGAAGCGGACCGTCACACAGCCGCAGTTTGCAGCTTGGCAATGGCTGGCTATCCTATTTGTCCTTCCTTGCCTTGAGTTCCCATGACCTCCCTCCCTTTCGATCCCGATGACGAAGCCCTCCACTGTCTGGTGGAGGCCCTCACCGAAAGCGGCCAAGCTGTGTCCATCTTCGATGCTGAGGACAATCTTCGCTACGCCAACAAGACCTACCAGGGCATGTTCCTGGGGAACTACGATGGTCCGTTCACCTTCACCGCCATCCTCCGCCATGCGCACAGGAACGGGCTGGGAGTGCGCATTGACGACGGCGACGTCGAGGCCTTCATCGCCCGAACCCTGCCGCGGCGCCGGAGTGTGCCTCGTAAGTCGTTCGAAACCGATCTGGTGGATGGCCGCTGGTTCTGGATCGACCACACCGTGCTCCCGAACGGCTGGGTTCTGTCCGTGGGTGCCGACATCACAACGTTGAAGAACAACGAGAAGTCCCTGCGCCAAGCCCATGAGGCGGCGCTGAGGGCGTCCCAGACCGATCAGCTCACCGGGCTGCCGAACCGGCGCCACATCCTGGGACTGCTCGACGAGGCGCTTGCCGCCAACGAGGATACAGGATCTGGCTTGTGCATTGCCGTGATCGACCTCGACCACTTCAAGGCGATCAACGACGAGCATGGGCATGAAGCGGGGGATGCTGTCCTTGAGCACTTTGCGCGCTCCTGTCGGGCGAGGGTGCGGGCACAGGATCATTTGGGCCGGACCGGCGGAGAGGAGTTCCTGCTACTGCTGCCCGAGGTTCAGATCGACGATGCTGTGCGCATCATCGATCGCATCCGGGATGGCTTCCCTGCGGCGGTGCTGGAGCACAGCGGGCTTGAGCTGCCCTGCACCTTCAGCGCTGGCGTGACCGAGGCCCTGCCGGATGATGACCGCAGCTCGATCCTGCGCCGGGCCGATCGGGCCCTGTATGCGGCCAAAGATGAGGGAAGAAACCGCACCAGGAGCAGCTTCAAAGGAACACGCTGAGGATACCGCTCACCGCATGGCGTGCATTCGACTACCTCGTTGATCAACGCACTGCCCGTAATCGACTGGGACGTCGAAGGCCCGATACTCCGGATAGATGGTGCGAGATGCCGAGCTTGAAGGATCCGGGCTGCCGACTTCGTTCAAATGCACCACTGTAGGAAGGTCAGCTAATGGGATGGTCCGGCCGTGCTCCTGCCCCGCTTGTTCGTAAGCTGTGGGGCTTCGAGCCACGCAAGGAGCACGTCCCATGTCACGGTCTTCTTCCTCTGCTGCGATCGCCACTCTGGGCATCGACCTGGGCAAGAACAGCTTCCACCTTGTCGGTCAGGATGAGCGCGGTGCCATCGTGCTGCGGATCAAGCTCTCCCGGCCCCAGCTCACCCAGCGGCTGGCTAATATCCCACCCTGCCTGATCGGGATCAGCGCAAGATCTATGCCTGATTGTACGGTAACGAAGTACGTAGCAAGAACGCAGGCTCCTGAGTTAACCGGGAGATCTCCGTGACGGCCGCAGATGCCCCGAATCGAGGTGTTTGAGCCCTCGTTCCAAGGCGAACCAGCAGATGGAGAAGGTTACTGCTCTTCGAAGTTACGCCCATGAGAGAGCAGCGCTGCCCTCATAAGTTTGACAAAGAAGTTAGTGCAATACTTGCAGGTGGGTACCAGACCGATGCGAGTAGCATTTGGCTTCACAATCAGGGTCAGTCCGCACCCCTACGTCGAGAAGGTTTCTGTCCCGTTCTGGCTCAGAACGTATAATCAGGAACAGAACTTGCGCTGATCCCAAGAGCTCTACAGTGTTAGATTCAATGAAGATCTCGCTCGCCGTGCTCCCATAACTGCCAGTCGCTGCTATCGGACGGTTCCGACGTAACCGCTTCGAGCAGACAGCGGACCTTTATACGGCCACGCTTAAAGACCCCTCCCTGATCGATCCTGTATGAAAACCCGATAGGCGCGGTTCTGTGCTAGAGGTTCTGTGCTAGACTTGGGCTCCGGCATGGTCGCGGCTCGATGTTCACCCATGCGAGTGCGGGCTCGGGCCTGTGCCCGGCTATCAGCGCATCGACCAACTCGACTGGTTGCCATGAAGAGGATCGGCCTCGCACTGTCCGGTGGTGGGTTTCGGGCCACATTGTACCATCTCGGCTTGGTTCGCTTTCTCCACGATGCCGGGATCCTGCCGAACGTGAGTGTTATTACAGCGGTGTCCGGCGGGAGCATCATCGCCGCCCATCTCGGCCTCAACTGGAGCCGCTATAACGGCTCGGCTCGCGAGTTCGATGCGGCGGCTTCCGAGGTGCTTGCGTTCACGCGCCTCGATGTGCGCAATCGGATCCTGCGGCGCTACCCGTTGGCTTTCCCCATACGTGGAGCGCGCCGTCTGGCAGGACTGTCGAACCGTAAGCTGACGCGTCCGGGCCTCCTGGAGCAACACTACGAGAAGTATCTTTATGGCGACACCAGCCTGTTTCAGTTGCCGGAAAGCCCAAGCCTGCACCTCCTCGCCACCAATCTCAGCGAGGGGAGCCTGTGCTCGTTCAACCGCGACGGGTTGTGGATCATCCGTCGCGGCGAGAAACAGGCCTCGCGGATCGACCGGATTCCCATCGGTCTTGCCACGGTACCGATGGCCGTTGCCGCCTCGTCGGCGTTTCCCGGGTTTTTCCCACCGACCGTGCTGACCGGAGCCGATGTCGGCGCAACGGTCGGCGACTTCGGCCGGCAAGCCTACACCGATGGCGGGGTCTTCGATAACCTCGGCGTCCGCATGTTTCACTGCCTGGCGCAGGCCTTTGCCCCGGACCAGCTTCCGTGGGACGGCATCCTGGTCAGTGACGCGGGCAGGCCGTTCGAAATCCAGGGCGCCCGCGCCGGCGGACTCGTTCGGACCGCCATACGGGCCAGCGACATCCTGATGGATCGGGTCTGGCAACTGGAGACCGAAACCTTCAGGGATACATCCGGCTTCGCCTTTGCCCGCATCACCGAGGTCATTGATCCGGAACAGGATCGAACCGCGTTGCATCCGGAGGTGCAACGGCAGTTGCCCAACATTCGGACCGATCTGGATCGGTTCTCGCCGATCGAGATCAGCAGTCTGATGCGACATGGCTACTGTGTCGGCCGTGAGGCAACCCGGCGGCACCCTGACGTGCTCGGGACCGAACTGCCGGATGGACCTGCTTCCGAGTCGGCGTTCGAGACGTGCGCTGCCACGTCTGCCACCGCGAACGGATCGAACGTCCTGTCGCCTCGGCGCGAACCGAAAACGCGCACGTTGGTTGCGTCGACGGCACGTCGCGTTCGGAACGCATTTCTGGATTGGCGCGAGTGGATGGCACGAGCCGCAAAGACCATGATTGCGAACGGGTCAAGCGTCGTTCCGCTTCGGCGCGGACCGACGGCGGTCACCCGGACGGCACGCTCGCTGCACGCCTCGGCGGGGCGCCGCATCTGGAGTACGTTGCTGGATTACCGCGATTGGGTGTCTTACGTCTATGTTCCGATCCTCGTCCCGATCCTGGTTCTGGCACCGTATTTCGTGATCCAGGCTTACGAGCGATCGCAGCGGATCAACCAGATCGTCGAGTCGCTCGCCCAGGAAAGCCGGGATCTGGAACAAATGACCCGGCTCTTGAATGGGGAGGCGGCGCCCTTCGTCAGTGCGACGGCCGAGGAACTCCGCCCGGATGACACGGCGGATCTGACGGGCTTCACAATCCTCCAGGACCTGCGCATCATCGACCTGCGGCATTGGAATTCAGACGCCGGTGGCAGCAAAGCCCTCGGCTCCGTCATCTATGGCTATCGACGGGTGAAGGTCCGCAAGGAACCGGAGAGCGCGAGCAACACCTTTCGCATCAGCGTTCTGGCCATCAGCCCCGACACGCAGGTTCGCTTTCCCCCACAGCAATTGAAGCCTCAGTTGTACTCAAGAAGCCTAACCGGTCACGACCCGACCGAGAACCTGCGCCACTGGGAGGTCGGGGTCGAGTTCGGGAAAGTGCCGGCGGGTGAGACCGTCGATATCATCTACGAGCATCGCTCGCCGGGACTGTTCCTGCGCGCAGGGATCGCGTCAACGTCACTGACGTTCGACATCGAGGCAGATACCATCGAGTTGGATCGGTGGTTACTGCTGCCGCAGGGCAGGGAGTACCGGACGTTCCAGTTGATCCGTTATCCGACGGGAAGGCTCCAGCCTGTCGAGAGCGTGACGCCTGTCACCGAATTCCGGTCCAATGACTTCACGATCCTCGCCTTCAGGCTGCTGGCGCTGAAGGCCGGGTATAGTTACGATCTCACATGGTTCTATCGTTAGGCACGCTGTTGAGGCAGCAGGCACGCAGGCCGTGATGTTCTCGAGCTGGAGCCCCCGTCAGGGCCCGGGTTGAGGACGATATGACCATTTCTCACGGACGGGAGGCCGAGCGAAGAACTCGCCATCCGGTCCTTGCGGAAGTATAATGATGCTATGGGCTAAGCGTCAGGAAGTGCGGGGCCTGACCAACGGCCGGGGCGTCAACGGCGGGTTCGGACCCAGCCACATCGCCGGAGGCAACAAGCCATGGGCGATCCCTTCCCGAACTATCTGGTGCTGGGCATCCTCTTCTTCCTAGTAATCGTGCTGTTCTACGGCATCATCGCCATTCACGATGTTCCTTACCGCATCGCCGAGTCGCGCCACCACCCGCATCGGGACGCCATTCACGCGGCTGGGTGGGTGAGCCTGTTCACGCTCCACGCCCTGTGGCCCTTCCTGTGGATTGGGGCCAGAGCCTACCGCCCCGAACGGGGGGTGGGGAGTCAACGCGACATCGGCGGACGAGCCCGGCCGAACCGAACTGCCAGCGGAAGTCGCCGAGTTGCGACGGCGCATCGCACACCTGGAGAAGCTGGCAAGGCCCGATGACAGGCCGGAAGTGAAAGCGCCGGTCAGTCATAGGGTGGCCCAAACCGTCAACGGATTGTCCCTGTTGATCAAGCACGGCGAGCAAACCGCGCTAGGGTTGAACGTTCGCTGGGTCCTTGCTGCAATCAGGGGGTGAGGTCATGACGGACAAGCTCTATCCCGACGCACGCCCGGCGGGCGAGGCCTCGCTGGCGACGTCATCCTGGCTCAAGCCGTCCCTCCTATGGCTTCTGGTCCTCGCGCCCGTCGCCGTTATTCTCGACCACGCCGGTATCGCCCCGGCCGGTGTCGTCTTCTTTTGCGCCGCTCTGGCCATCGTGCCATTCGCCAAGCTCATCGTCCAGGGAACGGAGCAGGTCGCCGTCCACACCGGTGCCACGATCGGTGGCCTGCTCAACGCCACCTTCGGCAACCTGCCGGAGCTGATCATCGCCATGGCGGCCCTGCGGGCCGGTCTGCTGGAGATGGTGCGGGCGTCGATTGTCGGGGCGCTGCTCGCGAACCTGTTGGTAGCGCTCGGTATGTCCTTCCTGCTCGGCGGCCTGCGTCACCACAGCCAGGAGTACAACCCGAATGCCGTCCGGACCTACTCGTCGACCATGGTCTTGGCCTGGATCAGCCTGGCGCTGCCGAGCGCGTTCCACCGTGCTCTGGAGTCGGAGCCCCACCTGGGCGTGCACGCCACCCTGGACCTCGTCGTGGCGGTCGTCCTGCTCGGTCTCTACGGGCTGTTCCTGCTCTACTCCCTGCGAACCCACCCGGAAACCTTCGCCGAGCTGAACGCGCCTGTGTCGGATGAAGAGACGGGTGAGCACCCCAGCCTCAAAAGAGGCATCGCGACCCTGCTGGTTGCGTCGGTAGGCGCGGCTTGGATGAGCGAGGTGCTCGTCGGCGCGGCCGAGCAGGCCGGGCACGCGCTGGGCATGTCGCAGATGTTCATGGGGGTGATCGTGCTCGCGCTCGTCGGCGGCGCGGCCGAGTCCGGATCAGCCATTGCCATGGGCCGGGCGAACCGTCCCGATCTCAGCATCGGCATTGCCCTGGGCAGCTGCGTCCAGATTGCCCTGTTCGTCGCCCCCATCCTGGTCCTGGTCGCGCCGGCCATGGGGCAGCCGCAATTCCGACTGGTGTTCTCGCAGGCCGAGATGTGGATGCTGTTCGGGGCAGTGCTGCTCGGGGCGACCGTCACCACGACGGGTCAGGCCAACTGGTTCAAGGGTGCCCAACTGCTGGCTCTCTATCTCATCATCGCGGCCATCCTCTACCTGATCCCGGCCACCACGCCGTAGGAAGCGGACCATGCTGCGACAGCTTCTCATGGGTGGGGCAGTCAGCCTGGGCAACATCGCCATCCATGCCATCGTGATGGCAACCGTCGTAGGCACCGCCCGCAATGCCTTGAAGTGGGATCGCCGCCAATCCCAGGTCTGGCTCGCCGCCGTCATGGTCGCGACCGTCGGAGTGCTGATGGTGGCGCATGCCTGCGAGGTGCTCGCCTGGTCGCTTGCCTATGCGATCCTGGATGTGGTGCCTGCCGGGACGGATGTCCTGTACTTCGCCTTCGTCAACTACACGACCCTCGGCTACGGCGACGTCGTGCCGGTAGAGCGCTGGCGCCTGCTCGGGCCGATGGCGGCCATGAACGGCGTGTTGCTGTTCGGCTGGTCGACGGCGGTCATCTTCGAGGTGCTGCGGCAGGCCATGCGCAGCCGCGACCGGAGGGACAGGCCGTAAGCGCAGGGAAAGCGACGGGACCATGGGTTGATCCGTCCCATCATTGTGTACCCAACTGCCGGCAAAGTCCTTGTCTCTTACTGTTTGATTAGCGATCAAAGCATTGTCCGGTAATGATTACCCCAGCTGGGCTTTTGATATCACCAACATCCTTTGCATCTTTGATGGCTGCGTTGAGCTCAGTGACAATTGGCTCAAGTTCGCGCAGGTAAGCGTCGCGGGCAGCCTGACATGCGTTCTTGGTGCTAATTTCAACGCTATGAATGGCCGGCACGAAGCGGGCCTGTGACGGGTGTCCGTACATGAGAATAGTAATGATAAGTACCGACATCACACCTGACCTCCAGGGGCCTCGCAAGCTGCCCTGTCCGGCTCCGCCCATATGATAAGGGCGACCGACCACTGTCGCAAACTGTTCGGTAACTTAGTTAGGCATACCTCCGGTGCGCTCCCGAGGTGCATGATGTTGAGCCGGTCGCCATTTCGATACAGCCTCAGCCTTCGGAACCCGAAAGAGATGATGGCCGAACAAGGTGTGGCAGTCGATCACGCCACGAACCATCGTTTGACCGCCCACGGTGCTCCGCTGCTGCTGGGGCATGGCAACCGGCGCAAGCGCCAGGTCACCCGCAAATGGCAGGTGGCTGAGACCATGTTTGTTAGGATCCGTGGTTAGTGGCGGTATCTGTATCGCGCCATCGTTAGCAATGGCGACACGGTCGCGTTCTGGTTCAGCGAACGGCGAAATCTCCCTGCTGCCACGCGCTTCTTGAGCTGAGCCTTGAGGCGGCATGCTCGCCCGGATCGGATCGCCGTTGATGGCAGCCCGACCATCCGTGACGCAATCCTGTCCTGTGACACGACAGACCGGCTTCGACACCCTGGTGCATCCGTATGGGCCTCAACCGAAACTACCTTCACGGGACCGGCTGCCGATAGCCGCAGGGTCAGAGTCAGGATTGTTTCCGCGACCACCGTCGGCCGGAAATCCTCTTGCCAAGCCGCTTCCAGGGCTGCCAAGAATGCCTCGTGATAGCCTTTGATCAGGTTGCCGATCGAAATCCCGCCCGACCAGGAGGGCACCGTCGATTTGTCGCCGTTGATGATATCCCGTGCATTGTAGGGATCATCCTCGTGATCGTTGAAATATTCGGCAAGTGTGCACCCGCAGAACCATCCTTCAGCCATGCCCTTGAACATGACTGCGGCGGCGATCGGTGGCTTCAGTGCATTATCGGCATGCCATTCCAAGGAATCGTCGGCGAACAATTCGAGTTCGTGATCGGCCCTGGCATAATTGTCTCGCCAGGTCAGTTGCACGAAACCTCGGCCGTAATAGGTTTGACCGGTCTCGGGATCGGGCACGCCATAGGGCCTGCCGGCACCATAGCCGTATTCTGAGATCGGCAGCATGGTGGCCGCAGTTTCGTGATAGGTTGTGGCGAGCGCATAGGCGAGCCATCGCAGGTCATCAGATGGCGGTGCGTCCTCCCACGTATCGAGAATGTAGTTCATCCCGTCGACTTGCTCTTGTATCAAGGATCCGCCGAAGGGGTCGGAGCGCACGGCGTCAAAGAAAATCTCTCGGTCGAACATGGCCGCCTCCCAAAAACAGGAGCCAGACGATCAAGGCTACTAGGAAAATGGTGCCGGCGCGGCTCGAAAGCCACCTGAGCCGCTGCGCTAAATCATCCTGACGGCGAGCCAAACATAGCCCCTCGTCTCACCGCGGTTTCGACCCTGCGAGCGCCTTACGCGCTCGCTCCACACTGGACATTCATCGCTCGAATGTCGGGAGCCCCTGGTGGCAAAGCGAGTTGAGGTCAGCTTGCGCTGAAGGTAGTGCGACTGCGTTGCGCGGATTATCGATCGCGAAATCAGCAGCTTTGGGGGTGAAATCTTCCGCTGACCCAAATTGTCAACGTCTTGTCCAGATCGATCAAGCATTCCGGTGTGGACTGGCTAGAGTTCACCTGAAATGTGCGAAGGAGCGGTTGGCCTGGTGACGTCCACTTGCCGGCCCTGGATGTGGCTCGGTACGGCGCGCCTCCGGAACAAGCGGCAGATGGCAAACCTCTGCGACTGCGGCCCATGTGGCTGAGGACACCGCCAATCGCCGTGACTGTGCATCTGAGACGGTGACAGGCCGAATAGGTCTGCCCCGCGCGACAAAAACGGAGGCTTGCCGGGACGGAGTTGGCCTGATGTCGCCAGGGATACGATCTTCAGTCTCAAGATGATCGAGCGAAGACCGGATCTAGGGAGGTGGAAATGAAGCTTCTTCCGATCGCATTATCGGCACTCATGGCTGGGTTCCTGGTCGCAAGCACCGAGGAGGCCCATGCCGTGGTTTACTGTCAGTACGTCAATTATCCGGTCGGCTGTGTCGTACGGCCCGGCGTCGTGTTGCGGCCGCGGCCGGTCGCGCGGGCCGTGGTGACCCCGGGCGTCGGCGCTCCAGGTGTCGGCGTGCGGCCCGGGACACCGATGAACCGTGGCGGCCCGGTCAATCGGGTGGGCCGGCGCTGAACCGCTGGTCTGATGGATCCGGCCGCGTTGACCTTCTCTGCGTGAGCAAACGGGCTTATCGGCGGATTGGGCCTGCCCTGCGTGCAGCGTCGCCCGCTTCCAAGGATACGCGAGACCCTACCGGGAGGTGCAAGGGGACGGATGATGGACCGGAACGCGCCAAACCTTGGCACCGGGCCTGAGCCAGCGGCCCTGTTCGACACCACGCTTCGGATCGGGCTGGTGGCAGTACTGGTGTACGCCTGTGCCCGGATCGTGCTGCCGTTTGCCTTCATTCTGATGTGGTCTGCGATCCTGGCCGTGATGCTGTATCCCTTTCATCTCCGCCTGGCCAGCTACCTTGGGGAACGCTGGTCGGCAGTGCTGATCGGGCTGATTGGCGTTGCGGTGATGCTGGGACCGATGGTCATCGTGGTGACGTCGCTCGCGACGTCGCTCTATTCGCTGATCCCGAGCCTGCAAAGCCACGATGTGACGGTGCCACCGCCGCCGCTGTGGCTCGATGGCACCCCGCTGGTCGGCAAAAAGCTGACAGAGATCTGGACCCTCGTCGCCACCAACCTGCCTGCGGCCCTCAAACAATACGGTCACTTGCTGAGCGGGCCTCTGGCGTGGTTGGGATCGTTCGCCGGCGGTCTGGCCATCGGCGAACTGTCGTTCGTCCTGTCCTTTGCGATCGCCGCCGTGCTCATCGCCTATGGCAAGGGGGCCGCCGACTTCGCCCGGCGCCTGTTGGCACGGGTTACCGGCAGCATGGCGCGCGCGGTGCAGTTGGTCGCGTTAACGACGGCTACGATCCGCGGCGTGGGCCTCGGCGTGGTTGGCGTGGCGCTGATCCAGGCGCTGCTCTTGGGTGTCGGCTTCTTCGTCATCGGGCTGCAGGCCGCCGGCCCTTTGACGCTCGTTGCGCTCTTGCTGGGGATCATGCAGGTCCCTTTGATTTTGCTGGCGCTCCCCGTCGTCATCTACGTCTTCGCGACCGAGGCCACGCAGGCGGCGATCATCTTTCTGATCTGGAACGTTATCGTCGGGCTGAGCGACAATGTGCTGAGACCGTTGATGCTTGGCCGCGGGCTGGATGTGCCGATGCCAATCATTCTGATGGGGGTTATCGGCGGTTTGATCGTCGATGGGCTGCTCGGTTTGTTTGTCGGCCCCGTGCTCCTGGCCATCGGCTATGTGCTTCTGGTGGAATGGTTGCAGCAGCACCGGGCCGACGGCCGGCATCGCCCTGATGAGCCAGAGGCCGGCTGAACAACTGGGGCCGATCAAGCGTGGCGGCCTCCGTTCCCCCTTGATGGGAACGACCAGACACACTTTTAGTCGCGCCTTGGCTCAAACCGTCAAGAGCTTGTCGTCTTCGATCAAGCACGGCCGTCCGTTGCAGGAGACAATACGCGGTTCTGTGACGAGGAATGCACCGAGAATGGCGGAGCTCAGGCCATCTTCCAATCTCGGGGCCGTCAGAATGACCTACGCTTGCCGAAGGTGGATGGCGGCGGTTGGCGTTCGATCCGTCACGGCTGGACGCCAGTGAGGCCAATTGCAGTTGGGAGTCGAACGATGCGACTCTGGCTCATTCCAATGATCTATGTTGCCGCAAGTTCAGTGTGCGGCATTGTACTGCCGCGGATATGGAGACATTTTCTGTCGTCCTACACAGTCGATGTATCAGTTGCATCGGCACAGGCGGTTCTCGCGGCCGTCGCTTCCGGGATGATGGCACTGACCGGGTTGGTTTTCGCGCTTGCGTTCGTCCTGGTTCAATTCAGCGCAATCGCATATTCGCCGCGTCTGGTAAACTGGTTCGCTCGTGATCCATTGCTTTATCACGCAATGGGCGCCTTCAGTGGGACCTTCATTTACGCTCTCTTCACGCTCGCTACGGTCGACCGCGGCGACTCGGGCGCTGTGCCGCTGTTTTCTATGATGCTGGTTGGAGGCATGATGCTGCTGAGTATGTTCTTCTTTGCTCGGTTGGTCGATCGCCTTGCAGATTTGCAAATTGGAAACGTGCTTCAGTTGATCGGCGACCGCGGACGTGAAGTCATTCGCGACATGTTCAGCGAAAGCGATGCCGCATTAGAGATTGAAGGCAATATTGCGCAATGTCATTTCGATGCTGTCAAGCATGGTTTGACGATCCAGACTCTGAAATACTCGGGCTATCCACGAGCCGTGACAATGCTGGATACCAAATCCATGGTCGATCACGCAGAGCGAGGTGACGCCGTTATCGAAATGGTTGTCGCAGTTGGTGATACGTTGCTCGATGGGAGCACTGTCTTGCGGGTGCACGGAGGTAACGGCAAGATCGTGTTGAAGGACCTGATGCGAACCGTGCATCTTGGAACTGAACGTACATTTACACAGGATCCCAAATATCCCATACGTCTTCTGGTCGATATTGCCGCCAAGGCACTCTCACCAGCCATCAACGATCCTACGACTGCGGTGCAAGCCATCGACCAAATCGAAGATCTGCTACGACGCCTTGGTCGGTGCGACTTGCAGGCGAGACGTTTGCGGGGAGCCGGCGGCGCGGTTCGAGCGATCATACCAATGCCAAGCTGGAACGATTACCTGGCGCTCGCCTTCGATGAAATCCGCTTATTCGGTGCAAATTCCATTCAGATTATGCGTCGGCTGCGAGCGGCACTTACCGGTTTGCAGGAGGTAACCTCCGAAGACCGTGCTGTCGCTTTAGGTCAATATCTGAGCCATCTGGATTGGGTGATTGAACGTGCGCAACTGGATCCTCAGGACAAGCTGACGGCATCTCAAGAAGATCAACAGGGGCTCGGCTTTGCCCGCAGCCGGTCGAATACTTTCAGCGAGGGTGCACATGGCATGATCGGACAATAGCCGCTCGGCTCGCTTGCGGACTTGCGCGCGAGCTGTGAGGGCCGATCAAGCTCCACTCCAAGGCAGCCACAGTCTATGAGCGGGGCTGCAGCGCGAGGTCGTCGCCTCGTCATCCGGCACTGGCGTGCCGGTCGCCCCGGGACGGATATCCCCGGTCGCGGCAATGACCTTGATTCTTGATTTATGTCTTGATTTATGCCAACGCGATTCGGCCGAGATGTGATACATTTATATTTGCCTCTGGAGGGTCATGATGACCAAGCTCGGCGGCCCTCCAGATAAGCACTCGTCTGCGTGCAGGTCAGATCGTGTGCCGTCGCTTCTTCGGTATCGGGAACATCAAGGTGCGACTCGGGCAGCCGGCTGACATCATCGATGACGACCGCTGCCTTACTAGAGTGCTCCATGAGCCTTCGTGCCCAGCCTTCGACTACGCAGGCGATCATCTCAGCCAAACAGGAGGAGATCATGTGCGAGATCAGGGCGAAGACGGCCATCTTGGTTGCAGCCTCTGCATTGCTGTGTGCGATCCCCGTTTCGATCGAGAAATCCGATAACCTGGGCATCAGGGTGACAGCCGACACGGCTGAAGCTCGCGTTGGCCGGCCCGCGACGCCGGGAAGTGTGGCCGGCGTGGCGCGCCGGAGTGCCCGCCGGACTGTCCGCCGCGATGCCTATTACGGCTACCGCGGGGCCTACTATCGTCCCGGCATCGCCGCCGGTGCGGTTGCGACTGGTGCCATCGCAGCGGGTGCGGGATCCTATTACGGAAATAGGTACGGCTACCCTGCGACCTCCCGCTATGGATATCCCGCGACCTACGGCTACGGATATGGCTATCCCGCCAGCAATCCGTGCCTGCGCCAACAACGGGTCTGGACCGGCTCCTACTATCAATGGCAGTGGGTCCGCACCTGCTGAGGAGCAAGCGCACGTACGCAGTGACGTGCCGGGCGGCAACGCATGATCCGATCGGTCGCCTTTCAGCATAGGCCAGCGATCACAACAAGTGAACGCTGGCCGCCCCTCGCACGGGAGCTTAGGCGGTTTCCTGGGAGTGCCTGCGTCCATGGCGAGGTGGCGGTGCCTCGAGCAGAAACACAGTCGATTTCGTCCGCAGACGCCCCGCCGAACGTCCGCTTGCTCCATCCAGGAAATCCCTTGCCCTTCCCGAACGTCTGTTTTCTTCCTTCTTAGCCAGACCGCGGGCTTACCTCACGGGAACGCGATCCTGACGTTCGGGAAGAACTTGGCCCTGCTCCTCGCCCTGGACAATGTGTCGACAGCGTCAACGATCCCGCGGATCAGCACCATGACGCCGCGATTGTTGCCGAGCGCGACGGCCCGATCCCCCTTGACGTGCAGCAGTCGCGGGTCGATCCGCCCAACCTGAGACCGGGATGCCGAAAACGATGATGGCGGACCTGAGCCATCCCAAAATGGGACTGCCGCCACCACATCTGCGACCAGGCTCCGTTGTCAGCATCCGTCGCAGATGCCCCGCTCGATGAGGCTGTCGATCTGGCGGTCCATGCGCTCCATCTCGCCGTCAGCGACCGAGTCGATCGACGAGAAGTCATTCCGCGGCTCCGTGAAGACTTCTCTTTCGAGCTGACGCTGGGACGGGATTTCAATTTCTCTGGAGGGCGTCGACGGACCGGTTCTGTGCTGAGACCAAGCCGGCGCCGCAGCGATCAGGGCGCCGAGTATCAGCGGGATGAAAGCAGCCTTCATGGCATGGCTCCCTCAAAGACCTGAGTTCAATGCGTCTGTCATCGTGCCTTCAGGCGCGGCCAACGAAACCATGTCGGGAAACAGCTTGCTTGATCGATCAGGACAGTGACGAACCTTTTTTGCGACGGCAGTGCTCCAGAATGTGCGCCTCGGTGCTCTGCTCAAACGGCCGACCAAGGTGCTAGCCAATCCTGCTAACGCTGGGGCGGACCGGCGCCCGACATGCTGGTGCGGTAGCAGAGCACCAACGGGGATTGTCATCTGGAAGGAATGAGCCCCGGGGAAGAGGCGGCGTGAGACCGCTTTTGTCCAGCGGCGATCCCGCTCAAGCGAGGGCGCAGACACAAGGAGGCCAACAAGGATCGATAGAATGACCACGCTGGCAGGCTGGTGTCCCGGGCGGTCCAGCTCTCTTGGTCATGGGTTCCCGGGGCTTGCTCCCGCGACACTGGCTTTCCTGGTCAAGCCTGGGTTCCCGCGCTGCATTCGCCCCAGGAGCGCTTGAGGCGTGGGGAGGCTTGCAGGACGGCGTGAGTGTGCGTCCGAGTTGAAGCTAATTGGTTCTCAACTGGAGAAGCATCATGACCCGATTGCCTGTTCTGGCGATGGCGGCGTTCAGCCTCTTCGCCTCGCCCGCTCTCCTTCTCACAACGAGCCCGGCGGCTGCCCAGGAAGACGATTGGAGCACCGGCGGATCCGACGTCAGCGACAACAGCTTGCGCGACCTTCTGCGAGACTGGATTCAGGAACGCGGCGATCGCCGCGACATGCTCCTGGATCTGATCCAGGAGCGCCGTGACCAGCGCGACATGCTGCTGGACCTGCTCCAGGAGCGCCGGGATCGTCGCAGCGAACTTATGGATTTCCTGCGGGATCATCCGGGCCTGCGCCAGCGCCTGCGCGAACGGCTGGCCTCGCGAGCGGACGACGAGGGTGGCGGCCTGCGGGAGCGTTTACGCGAACCCTTGGCCTCACGATGGGATGACGCGGACGATGGCGGCGGCTTGCGCGGTCGCCTGCGGGAACGCCTGGCGGCACGATTCGAAGGCGGCGGCTGCTACTTCCTCACGCGCAGCCTGCGGGCTCAGGACGGCAGCCTCCTGGTCCTGGTGCGCCGGCGCATCTGCCGCGACTGATCTGCCCCGAACCCAACCCAGAGGAGGAACGATATGAAGAAAGCGCTTCTTGCGGCAGCCGGGCTAATGCTGATCGTCCTGCCTGCTTTCGGCCAAAGTTCGGACGATGCCGACGACCGCGGCTCGTCCTATAGTCGGCAGGATCGTGACCTCGACGATCTTCTGCGTGGGCTCGATGGGGGCGGAATGAGACGGGGAGGGCCCTTACGCGGCGCCGGCTTTCTGCTACGCGTTGGCGATGCGACCCTCGCCGTGCGGTGTGACCCGCGCGATTCCATGAGAGCGTGTGTCGAGGCGGCCACGACGTTGCTCGAGCGGGCTCGGACGGCGATGCCGTCAGGAGGTGGCACTGGCGGGCCAACTTCGGGACCGCCACCGGCCCGATCGCCTTGATCGAGCTGATGCTGCGCCGGCGACCGCATCGGATGATCCAGAACTCCGGAAGCCGGCCAACCATGTCATGAACCGTGGGCAAGCTCGGTTTCCGGAGGCCCCGGTCCGGCTCGGAAGCGGTCGGGAGGCTAGCGCTCCGGGTGGGCAGATCCACGTGGATCAGCAGGAGTGCCGCCGCACGAAGCGCCGGGCAACGCCGGCGACGCTGCCGGGGGTTGCCGGCCAGCCGGCAACGGATTTGGCGTGCGAGAGGGCCGCGCCCGAGGCAGTCCAACTCGTCGAGGTCGCATGGGGTCAGAACAAGATCCGTGTCCATTGGGCACCGTCGACATAACGCTTGTACTTGCTCTTGCCGATGTTTCAGCCCAGAGCGGGCCACGTATTTTCAATGGCTTAGACCTGTCACAGAATAGCCGGGAACAGCGGAAGACAGCCTTTCCTAAGTTAAGTTGATGTCGTGGATGGCGCCCTCCACCAGCGTCAGACATGCCAGAATAGGCATGTCCAAGAACCCGGAGCGGAGCCACTCATCATGCTAGAGATTGCCACGATCGGCCTTGATATCGCGAAGAATGTCTTCCAGTTGCACGGCGTCGACAGAGTTGGAAGGATCGTCCTGCGCAGGGCGCTGCGCCGCAGCCAGGTCCCAGGCTTCTTCAGCACCCTTCCACCTTGCCTGATCGGGATGGAGGCCTGCGCGACGGCTCACCATTGGGCGCGCACGCTCATGGCCTTCGGGCATGACGTCCGCTTGATCCCTCCGGCCTACGTCAAACCCTATCTGCGTCGGCAGAAGAACGATGCCGCCGACGCGGCGGCGATCTGCGAGGCCGTTACACGGTCGTCGATGCGCTTCGTTCCGGTCAAGACCCCGCAGCAGCAGAGCACCCTCATGCTGCATGGAGCCCGCGACCTCCTGATCGGGCAGAGAACCGCCCTGATTAATGCCCTGCGTGGTCACTTTGCAGAGCTGGGCATCGTGGTGGCGCAGGGCGCTCGCAACACGCGCCAGCTGATCGCTTATCTTCAGGACGAGACTAACCCGGATCTCCCCGCCACGGCTCGGATCGCACTCCAGCCTCTGGCGGCGATGCTGGTTGAGGTCGAGGCGCAGATTGCCAAGCTTGACAAGGCCATTCTGGCGGCCCACCGCAGTAATCCAGTCAGCCCGAGGCTCGCCGGCATTCCGGGCATTGGCCCGATTGTCGCCTCCTGTCTCTCAGCCAGTGTTCCAGATCCCAGCCTGTTCCAGGGTGGTCGAGAGTTCGCCGCCTATCTCGGGCTCGTGCCCCGGCAGCATTCAACCGGCGGCAAGGCTCGGCTGGGCTCCATCTCCAAGATGGGCAACCGGCACCTGCGCAAGCTGCTGGTCGTGGGAGCGCA
>NZ_JAGPUP010000505.1:0-36826 GCF_018069605.1 Microvirga sp. HBU67558
AGCTCTGTATAGGAAACGTGGCCCATAGCTCGCCTCCTTTCTCTCCTGTACAGATATTTGTACATGTACCCAAAACTGTCAATAGCCTTAACCGTTCCATGGCTGCGACCAAGGGGCGCCTTCATATGGCTCCGGTTAGGACATGGGTTGAGGCGGGCTGTGGCGGGTATTGTGCGTCTCGGACGGGAACGGCCTTGGCCAGCAGAAAAGCCTTCCAGCGGCTTTCTAATGCGGTTCTAGGTTAGGCTACCTGGAAGGCTCGGCGGGCTCTCTCGCGGATCTCGTCCAACTCGTCTTGGAGGGCGTTTATCTGGCCCTCGATTTCCTCATAGGACGTGCATTCGGGCGTGATGTACAGGCGGCCATCCTCGCCCCTGGTGTACCGCAGTAGCGCCGCCCTGACGGATGCCGGGTTGTCGGGGGTGCCAGGTTGGATATCGAGTTCGAAGGCGCCGAAGACGTGCATGAAAGAGCCCTTATCCGTTGTCGGTTGAATGTCTTTGCCAGAGCTTTACCTCGTGTTCCATCATCTGGTTCGCCAGCGTTCAAGGCGACCAGTTCGCAACAAGCCAGCCCTGGTCTAGGCGTCCGAGTTGCTTAAGCCCAAGCCCTTTGGCGCTGAGGTAGTATCGCGCCAAGGCTCTTGTCGCCTCCACTGACGGGTTTCCGTCCTCTCCTGGCTCTCGCGGGAATGCTCGTGCTGTCGCGAGAAGTCCAGGGCGTTCCGTATACCATCTCAGAAGGTGCAACGCTCGAACTCCGCGGCCCCGGCCTCGAAACTTGGGCTCAAGGTAAAGTCCAAACATATGGACGTGCCATTCGATGGAGTCGGATTCAAAGAAGCCGGCCTTCTTTAACACAGCCGGGATGAACTCATATGCGTCGAAGTCAAATACTCGGTTCACTGTCTCTGAAAGGTGTTGTTGCCTCATATCGTAGGGATCAAACAGGTGAACACCTTCAGCCGCTAAGCCAGCAACGTTTATAAGGTATGCCTTTAGGGCGCCAATGGGCTGCTCTTGCCCTTCGATGTCCATGAGCTTGATAGTCCCGTTGATCTCATGAACGAGCCGTTCTGCCGGCATATCTTCATCGACTTCCATGAGTTGCACCCTGAACTCAACGACAAGGTCGTCATCCTCCTCTCGTGACATGCTCGTCTCCCACCCTGGGAGAGTCTAGGCCGGAGGGGATTCCCATGGCTAGAGGGAACCTCGGCCTGCTCATGGGCTTCACTTGAGGTAATCCTGCAAGGAGAGCGCCATGGTTGGCAGCCCAGATCCACGGGATCCGAAACCGGACGACCCGATATTGCCGGAGCCGACGCCTTTGCCTGAACTCCCTGAGCTTGACCCCGTTCCGGAAGACGGCACCCCGTCACAACACGGGGATCCTGAGCCCGACGATGTGCCCTATGTTCCGCCACCAGGCACCCAATAGCTGGGAGAGCCGCGATGTCTGATATCCCCTACCCTGACACGCCGCAGCCGGACATTCCTGTTCTTCCGGAGCCTGACATGCCGACACCAGTCCCCGAGGTTGAGCCTGATCCCGGCGAGGGACCCGACCTGCCATCGGACCCGTCTGAGTTGCCAGGAGATGACATCCCAAAAGTGGGCTAGATCAAGAGATAAGAGTATAGGAGCGACATAAAATACGGCCTATCGGTAGGCGCAGGTAGCCCTAGGCTGATTTTATGTCGTTCGAAAACTTGGGATTTGAATTTAAGACTCTGGACCGTCGCCGTGGAAAGGGCCGATATGGGAGCATGTGAACTCAGAGAGGCCACAATGACCGATCCCAGAGAATTGAAGCGCGGACGCGGACGCCCCAGGGGTGCCTCCCGCCTGAACAGCGCAGACAATCAGACGCTCTCGAAAATGGCAGACCTGATTGCCTCCACCCCGATGCTGCCGACCACTGCCATGCGGCGGTTGGACATCCATGGCGAAGCGGAAACCCGTCGGCTCCAGCGCAAATGGAGGAGGAGCGGACAGAAGCACCTCGAGGCTGCCCAAGAGCGGCGTCGAGTGGCTATTTCGTCCCCACGGCGTACTCCCGCTGCAACAATGGTAGGGTTCTACGGAATGCCGGATCACATGGCTTCGGCCATGGCGCGGCACTTCGAGTACATGAACAGTCCTCAGATGCTCTCAGCCTTTGAGCAGGCGCAGGCCTTCGCCGAAAGCCCGGCCGCTCGCCAGGCGTGGGAGATTATGGAGACCATGGAAACTAGGCGTCTTCAGCTTGAAATGATGGAGAGCCCGCTTGCTGCACATATGCGCGACATGGAGGCTCGGGCTGCGCAACTCCAGGCCATTGCAGATAGTGCTGCCGTGAAGGCGCTTCGTGAGAAGATGGAGAACCCAGCCTTCCAGCGCCAATTGGACCAAATGCGGAAGGTTGCTGAACAACTCTCCAGGAACTGGCCTGGATTTCGGTAGGATAGCTGTCTTTGGCTCGCCGACTACTCAGTAATTGTTTCTGCGTATACGGCGAGCCAAGGCGTATTAAGCGGCGGCATGCAGTGCCCGTTCGACAGCTTCGGGCTCTTTCGCAATGACCATAAGGTAAGCTCGTGCCGAGGTGTCCGGACGGGCTCTGCCCTGCTCCCAATCACGCAGGGTAGTGATGGGGAAGCCGAATGAGCTGGCGAAGCGCTCCTGGGTCATGCCGAGGCGCCTGCGGATCGCCTTGACGTCCACGTCAGAGGGAACATGGACCCGGTAGCGGGTTACATCAGCAGTGCCGTTGGCGTAATCGACTGCCGACTGGAGTCCAGCAGCAATCTTGTCGAATGCTTTCTTTGTCATGTGTCGTGTCGTCTCCTTAGGGGCCGTGTCGAGACGTAGTTAGCGACGAGGTAGCTTGGCGACTTTCCTTCTGTAGCCTTCCACAATCAGCTTCGTCATATCGCCAAGGGCATTGCGTTCCTTCTGGGTCAGGTCGGAGCGCTCTCCCTTGCCGAATACGGTAATCAGAAACACGGGCAGGTTGGGACCGGTGAAAAAGGTAATGACGCGGTATCCACCACTCTTTCCTTTTCCTCGTCCACCAACTCGGACTTTGCGGCACCCGCCCGTGCCTACGATCAAATCGCCAGCTATGGGGTTCCTAGCCAGCATGTCCTTGATTGTCTCAAGCTCCTTCTCCGACAGCCCTGCCTCTTTGGCAGCGTCCAGGTAGGGAGGTGTTTCGACAACCGTCTGCATGCTGTAACGCTACCGATATCCGGTAGTTCCGTCAAGGGAAAAACTACCGAACTCCGGTACTTCCGCCCGCTTTGGTGAGTGCCTCAATTCACCTTGTCGTCTGAGCCAGGCCCTGACAGATCCCTCAGAAATCCTAGAACAGCAGCAAGCCGACGGGCTTCTTCTGCGTCCTTCGGAAGAATGCCGAGGTAAGCTTCCATAACGCAGATCAATTCGCCAAATATATTTGCCGTAATATTCTGAGCTACTGCTTTGGTCCGCTCCGGAAGTTCATTGATGGCAGGAGCCATTTGGTGGCACACCCAACTGAGATGCTTTTGAATCCCCTCGGTGCCTGACTTCTCCTCATGAACCTTCCTTAGGATAATCATGAACAGGGCGTACTTGATGCCTGTCTCCAGGACCAGCAGGCGAGCGGCCTTGGCCTCTTGTGTCGAGGCGATGGAGAATGAGGGCTTAATTGCGTCCATCTTCATTGCACGCTCTTGGGCCAGTTGTCCTTGATGATGTTGTGAAGGCGAACGGTATTCACGGCAGCGTAGGTCTTACCTTCCTCTCTGATTGCGCTGGGCTGCTCGTTGAGGGTCTTCTCTAGCATGATTGCCAGGTTCTCGAGGTAGAGTTCTGCCCTTGTGCTACTTGGCTGACCGGAGGGGCTAGGGATCTCGGCAATGAACTTCGTTGCCAAAGCGTGGGTGCCCAGCAGGATCTCCTGGAGAACGATGAAGCGGGCCTCAATCTCGTCCTCGGTCAGGATCGGCGGTTCTGTGGCTGTAGGCGTCCCGGTCATGAATGGCTTTTCCTCTGGTTGGCTGGCGAATAGCGAAGCCTCATCCCTGCCTGCGCCAGCAGAGGCAGGGTGTGGTGTAGCGGGGGTGATGGGTTAAGGGGTGGGTTAAGCCTCGCACGACGTCTCGTCCTTGTGCGCCGCCCAAAGCCACCTCTGCGCCTCCTCAAGGCTGTCGAAGACGTGCTCTACCTCTGTGAAGGGAGCGGGTCTTTCCTCTGGAGGAACGTCTGCAAGGAGTTCGGCCGTCCACGTGGCATCATTCGTTTGACCACTCCGGACGAGACTAGCGATAACCGCTCCATCCAGCACTACGTCATAGCTGCCAGGGGCAAGTCGAGAGAGCGTGTAGTGCATCCTATGCCTCGCCTCTCTTCTTGCGGGTACGGATCGCAGGTGGCGGGTCGCGTCTGAGCTTCAGGCCAGGGAGATTGCCGTTTTCGGGCAGGAAGATGACGCCCTCGCCTTCAAGCACTTTTTGCAGGCTGTACAGCGTCGCGGCTTGGGCATTTAGAACTCCGTCCATTCGCTCCAAGCGCTTGATGGTTTCGATTGAGATCCCCGAAAGCTCGGCGAGCTCACCTTGCTCCATCTTGAGCATGGCTCGGGCTGCTCTCAATTGCTCCCCTGTTATCACAATTACCCCCTAACGTGTAAAAACTTACTTGATGAGTGTTGACAGCTTATCAGGCTAGTGATTACATCATAAGTGTAATCAACAGCACGTCAACAGGTACCGCAATGGCTGCTCACCGAACAATAGATTGGTCATCCGCAATGCGGGACCTGCGCAAGGACCGAGTTGCTCCGGCCGCCCCGGGGTTTCTCGCAGCCCGCTCCATGGAAATCGCCCGCCTTGATCGCCTCGCCAGGGAGGCCGCTGCTGTCCCCTTCGCGGTTGCGGGCTCCTATGACCGCTCGGCCATCATGAAGGCTGCTATCGCCTCCGCCTGTGCTCAGAAGGCCAAGGGATCCAAGGCTCCCTGGTCCCAGCTCGTCGGCGCCGCTCTCAAGAACATCTGGCGCAACGCCAAAGCCCAACGCTCCTTTGCCGCTCACTGAGGAGGATCCACTATGGTTATCGAAACCTCTGACAACCGCTTCTTCCGAGTGCGCGAGACGGGCAACCCTGACCTTGCTCATGTCTGGTTCGGGGCAGCGGTGAAGCGCTCAAAAGGCACCTGGATCAAGAAGGCCAAAGCCCGTGAGATCCTCGTCCGCAAGGCAGCCTCTCGCATTGTGGAGACCGCATAATGGGCACCGTGAAGCAGAACCTGTTCCCCGCGGGAGCCATATCGGAGTCCTTGCAGGACAAGAGCTTTGAATTGTCCTGCGCACTGGATGCCTTGAAGGAGATTGCCGACCTCGTGGCCGAGTACCACGAGACTGGCCGCCTGGATGACGCCCTTGTTGATGATATCGGCGTCCTTGCCCGCCGCACCATATCGCAAGTGGGGATGCGCTGATGACCCAGGAATTCATCGCCTTCCTTCTGAGCGCTCGGCAATCTCGCATTCTCGTGCGGGCCTGCCCTGAGATGGCGGACCACTACAAGAGCTGCTGCCGTTACTGGTTAGCCATGGCTCGAAGGGCTCAAGCCCCACCGCTTCCGTAAGCGCGTCTCAAACCTACCGCCTCGCATCCCTGCCCCAGCCTCCGGAGCCCCTGGAATGGCAACGACCCTGCACACCCTCTCGCTGGCCGCCCGCGTCCTGACGGGCACCGCCTTCCTCTGCCTCGCCTGCTTCCTCATCAGCATTTCATAGGAGACATCACATGCGTACCTCTCACCTTCGCCTTGTCGCTGTCGACGGCACCCAAGTGGCCCCCGCCCCTCGCCGTCCACGCGGCTGGAATGTCCGCCGTGAGCGGGAGATCCGGCTCGTCATCATCAAGGAGCACCTCGGGCACGTTACGCACTCTCTGAAGCGCCTCAAGACTCTCACGGAAGAACTGGAGACCAGCCTGGGCCTGAGTCTGCCAGATGATTTCGTGTGGCCTCGTCCTGACTCCCTTAATCCCAACCCGGATAGGTCCGCCTGATCTCGGCACCTACATCGCACGTCTCATGCAGGAGCATTGCCGTGACATCTACACAGTATCGGAAGTGGCGCTTCTATGCCGAAAGCCTGATCCAGCAAGCCATCGACATTCTCGACGCTATCGACGGCGATGTTGACCTCGAGGACAACGGCGACACTGAACCCGACGGGCAGGAGGAGCCCTCGATCAACCTTGTGGAGCCCTGGTTCCGGCCAGCTCCCGCAGCCAGTAGGGCCGCAGCATGACACGCAACCTCATTCGTCCCCGTGAAGCCTGGATAACGGCTCTCGCCCTCTTCCTGGCAATCCGCGCCCTCGAAGCACAAGAGAACCCGCCGCACGACGAACTGGAGGACATGCGGACACTTCTGCGGGAAAGCTACCCAACCCACGCAGCCGCCCTTCACGCCATGTCTCAATAAGGATGACAGGGCAACGGGCTATTAATCCCCTGTTGCTATACAGAACTCAGCCTGGGTTACGTCTCAGGCTGAGGCAGCAGGAAGCCCCGTTCGGCTCTACCCCGGGCGGGGTTTCTGCTTGTCCTGAGACCGCCCATGTCTCGCCTTAGATCAGCCTCCTTATGTCCGTCTGAATAAAGCACTGCCAAGCTACAAGGACGCCAGATGCGTTTGGATGAGCCTTTTCCTCTGGAAGCTGTTCCACCGCGGTTGCAGGTTGTGATCCTAAGAGAGTTTCAGGGGCGCTGTCCTAGCATTGGGGAGGTCGCCCAAATCCCAGATAGTCAGTGGCTATCAACCCCAGACGTTGGTCCGCGATCCGTCGAGATTATCCATGACATCACCGATGCAGCGCAACAGCAGGTGACCTCGCCATCAAGCGCTCAGTTGACAGATACCGAGCTCATGGGGCGCCTCGACTGGCTTCAGAAAGAAATCCGATGGCTCACGGATTTTGTGAAGAGAGAAGTGATCAAGCAGTGACCCAGCACATGCGCTGTGCCAGCCCTCCGAGAATGTTCATTCCATCTACGGACGTATGGCTTTGGGAATACTAGGCTGCCGCTCTTGTCCATACTGAATGTGCCTCTTCTGTCGCCTCCTGCAAGGCGAGAGGAAGAACACCAATATCATCGCCAAGCAAGCTGATGGCGTTGTGAGCAAATTGCTTGAAGCGCTCTTTGCGGATTGCTGGCTCATCATCCCACCGACATGCGACCTGCTCGGCCTCATGAATCGCCTGAGCCACGAGCTCGATTGTATAATCCATCTTGAGCTCCAATGATGCGAGCGGCAAGTGCGGGGGCGCGCCAGAAACGGCTCCGCGGCGGTTCACCATGGAAATTGACCTGAAGACCGGGGCTGCTCAGTGGGACAGGAACGATGAGATGGAGATGAGGCCAGTTCCAAAATAACGCGAGCACATCATGCTGTTCAGCGGCAGCCCTTTAATTCCCAGCGATGGTCAATTGATTCAGTGAGTGGCCCCTCACCTGTTGGAGAAGGGGTCAAGTCGGATGCCTTTTCTCTGGTGCTGCGCTTCCAGATGATTAGGCGCTCCCACTCTGGGTCATCGCCTACAAACGATGACCCAGGAACTCCCGTGCCACCAGTCGCAGTGTCGATATAGTTGAGGACACGACGTCCTTTGAAGGTGCCCTCTTGAATAGGGGTTATGAACCTTTTCGGCCGGCGCCCTGGGATAGGATCTCGCCCGCCAGCGTGCTCAACCTCACCATATCGCTCGACGACGAACTTCTCGCCGTCATCCCTGACGTAAATGGCCCTATCGGCAGGGCATTCCACAGCTCGTGCAAGTGATGGAATGAGGGCAAGTGCGAATACAAGTGAAATACGCATGAGGCTGGCTTCGTGCGTGGGGCTATCCACGATAAGTGTTTGATTGGGTGTTTCCGTCAGGTGGTGGATTTGAATGGGTCGAGCCCTTCAAAGCCGCCAGGAGTGTCGAAGATTTCGATCAGCTTATCGATCGACGCGCCGTAGTTGACTGTCTCGTAGTACGTCATCATCTCGCCTGCCTTTGCGCCCCCTAGAGAGTTGAAGAAGCCGGGTCGCAGTTCCTTGGTGCTTAGATCCATGCGCCGGAATTTGGGGCGCTTTTCCAGCTTATGAGTCGAGTGAGCCAACAAGATTTTGGCTCTCATCTTATCGAAGGAGTAACCAGACCCAGCCCATTTGAGTCCTTCGATAGATCGATTGATACCCTCAAGGTAGTTCGTCGTGAATCTGTTGTCCCAATAGGCGAATACAACATCCTCACGTGGATTCACGAATTTGATAACGTCGAAAAAATCTCTATAGATCTCGTTCGGGATGCTGGCCTTCCATGCTTTATACAACTGTTTTGCTTCAGAAGAAGAACATTTTGTATCGTACATGTTGGCGAACCTCTCCTTAGCCCAATACGCAGCCGCGAGGCGAGGAAGGCGATCAAACCATCTGGATAGTCGCTCGCGTGAGTCCTCGTCATTGCCCCCACCTCGCAGCAGCAGGAGCTTTGCGTCGTGTTTCAGTTCAAGGCGCTCCTCCTTGCTCAAGGTCTCTGCTTCCGCCTTCCGGATCTGCTCCAACACGGCGACAACTTTGCTCTCGACGTGGAAGCGGTCTAGGACGATGGCGGCGTCCGGGAACCACCGGCGAGCGACTGAATGGAACTCACTACGCATGTCGAGGCAAACAACCTTGACCTTATGCCTGTCGCGGCGGCTTTCGAAATAAGTATCTAGTGCTGCTGAACTGCGGCTGGGAAGGATGTTAATCAGAGTTCGCTCTTTGATATTGCCGATCACGCAGCAATATTTCTTGAGCCAGAACTTCTCATCGAACCCAAGGACCTCTGGCATATCGAAATGAGTGCTTGCGAAAACCTCATCGCTGAACGATTTGAACACTCTGCTGATCGTGTCCGTTGAAAGGCCGAGTTCTCGTGCCAAGGCCTCGTCCGTCTGCCGGATGTTTGCCTCTCCAATATGCCGAAACAGCCTCATGGTCATCTTGTGGATAGGATGAAGGCTTGCAGGGAGAGGATCCTTCGCTGTTACCTTGCATAGCTTGCAGCGATAGAGCTGCCGTTTCAGGATCAGCTCAACCCACTTCTTGTTAATGGGTAGATCCGTGAACCGCGGCGGCTTCCCTCTAGGCCCATTGCGCGTCATGCGGCATGGTGGGTTCTTGCACCGGTCTTCCCGCACCAGTCCCTTCGTCACCTCAATCTCAAAAGCATACTGATTTTCAAAGCGATGCCAGTCGACGACCTTCACACCTTCGAGGTCTAGGAAATCGGGAAGGTCACTCATGGGGAACTCTGGAGGGAACGCAGGCGGCGCTTCTTGCCCCTCTCCTGAGGTGCCGTCAATGCGACGATCAAACACTTATCGCGGATAGCCCCACGCGCGAGGATCGTCTGTCATTTCCCGTCTTGCTAGCCGATTATGATGTGCGGATGAGAACCAGCCCGAACGATATGGCTCTCGCTGCCATTCCACCTGAACAGATATTCTACCTGTCCTCGATACTTCGGGTTGTCGAGGACATAGCGAACAGTTGCCGGCCACCACTTGCCGCCGCGGGCCGTAGGCACTCCATCGGCGTTAAGGACGTTGGCGATCGATTGGAGTGTGGCGCCCTCCCCTTTCATGGCGAAGATGCGACGCACCGTGTCGGCGCGCTCTTGATCCTCTACAAGGCCACCCTGCCTGTCTTTCCGGTAGCCAAGAGGAGCTGCCCCACCTGCGAAGCCACCTCGGGATGCCTTTTCGCGGCGTCCTAAGAATGTGCGTTCAGTGATGACCTGGCGCTCCTGCTCGGCCATGCCGGCGAGAATGGCGAAGACAGTCCGGCCCATGGGGGTGGCTGTGTCGATAGGCTCGGTCACCGACCGGAGCTGAACCCCATGCTGTTCCTGTAGATCGTTGGCGGCCGTAACGGCATAGACAATCTGACGGGCCAATCGATCGAACTTCCAGACCAGGAGGACGGAGAAGGCGCCCTGCTCGGCCAGTTCTACGATGCGGCGGAATCCCTCACGCTCGGCGGGCTTGGTCGCACCCGAGATGCCAGGATCGGACACCACCTCCAGGAGCTCGTAGCCCTGGCTGGTAGCAAAAGCCCTGATAGCGGCCTCTTGAGTGGCGAGCCCGAAGCCGGATGCAGCTTGCTCCTCGCTCGAAACCCTGATGTAGCCGACAGCCTTAGAAGCCACCTCGGCACGGGCAATATCGACCGCATGGGCCCGACGCTTAAGACGTTGGACCCGCTTCGATCCGCTGGGGGTCATAGCTCGAACCCTGTCATTTCCTTGAGCTTCTGCTTGAGGATGGCCTTGCTGAAATCGGCAAGCAGTTGGACCGTCCATCCCCCAGCCTTTGATGCGCCCTCTTTGGTCTTCTTCCACACCTCCGGGTCCCGGATACTGTCAATGAGGTCATGGCCCTTCCACGTGAGGCGGCGGAACAGGAATTCGCCGCTCATCATCTGACCGCTGCCACTTGTGCCGGTCTCGACGAACCCCTCTCTCCAGATGAGCGCAAGATGATATTCAATCTCATCGGGGGTGTACCCCTCGACGGCTATCTCTTCGTCATCGGCAGTGAAGGTCACCACGCGATGGGCTGAACTCAACTGTTCCAGCTTTAGGAGCAGCTCACGAATGAGATCCATATCTCGTCGCATCGATATTCCCTTGCAAGCCGCTTCTGACCTCTACAGGCCGCTTTATAAACTCTCCCGAGAATTTATAATTGCTGCACTTATCGGATGGCAACTCAGCTTGTCGAGAGGGCCGTATCCCAGGCTAACGCCACCTCAAGACGGCGAAGCCCTCGCCAATGCGTTCTAGGCTATGACCATGTAAAACATATAAAAAATATTTGTTAAAGTAGTGAATTCTGATTTGTCTATGGTTTCCTGCAGCGTTTGGAGCACACTTGGAGACTGGTTCATAGGTGATGCCAGCGCAAGATCCTCCCATGATTGAGCGCGAAGACTGAACCGATCGATAGCGGGCAGACTGAGCCTAGGATCTTGCCCGTCGGTGTAAGGCAAGTGCCCGAGTGTGAACAGGTAAAGCAATTGTCTGATGCTCAAGTCCCATGATTGAAGTCCCTCAAGTCGAGCCCAGCCTTTCGTTAGTAGGGTTGTCTGTCTCCTCCCCGTCCGTACGCGGACTGAGTGGTCGTCTGTCCCTTTGCACCTGCCATTGCTGGCGAAGGGACACTACCTCTCCACAAAACAATTGTATCAAGCCAAGTTGAGGAGCAGGATGTCCCAAACCCGGCAGAGGCTTCAGGGGCTCACCAACACCTGAGGGGATGACCATGGCTCGCCCTGCTAGTCCAGGCCCGAAGATACTATGGGCCGACACGAACAATTCCAACAATGAGATTTCCGAAGGAGCGTCCGCTGGAACGTCGGTTGGGATCACCGCTCAAGCGTCGAAGGGCGGTTCGAAGTTCAGTTACAGCTTAACGCAAGGTTCGGACGCCTTTGCGATTGATCCGAGAACAGGAGCGATTACCGTTAAGGATGGCAGCCTTCTTGATTACGAAACCGCACACAGCAAAACCGTAACGGTCAAGGCAACGAGTGCCGGCGTAACCAGTTCGCAGGACTTCACGATAAATCTCAAGGACGTTTACACCATCACCGATGTAACACTTGGGGGCAATTACACCGCAACGTCCGAGAACGACTATTATGTAGTCGACCTGACGACGTTCAAAAGCCAGGTCGGTGTTGAGCCCAGCTATCGCTTTATTGCTGGCTTCGACCCGAACCACGACAAGGTCGTGTTGGCGAATTTCAGTTACGACAGCACAAATATCGGAAATGGAGGTCGCGATTTCGATCTTCACGGCCAAAGCAGTGACGGGTATTTCGCATTCTCGCGCTTCACGACCAACGACGCACAGACGAGCGTTGCTGTGAGGCTCACAGATCCTGACACGGCTGATATTGCCTATATCGAGGTGGTCCTATCTGGTGTCACGGGGGATTCCGGGCTGAGTAAGTTCAACCAGTTTGGCTTTGTTACTAGCGGCACATTTGAGTACAGCGATTTGTTCATCTGAGTGAATATGCGGCCAACGGTGTTAGGTAGGAGAGACACAGAACCTTCCGCGAATTCTAAGTTCCTCGAGTCAGCTTAGGTAATAGAAGACTGAAGGGAGGGCGATGACGGTAGAACCGCAATCGACACTATATATACGTGAGGTTGACGTCCCCCGTCGTATGGCGCCACCCTCTATTCGAGTGTGACATAACCTCTTTTACGTTTTCGCTTGAGCCACGCATTCAAAGCTTCTGCGGCCTGCTCCTGGGTTTCGTAGAGGTCTATACGCCTTCTTTCGACGAGGCCGATCCGACCCCATGCACGAACTAAGGCGGTATCTCCAAACAAGGTTGGTTCGACAGCAAGCGAGTAAAACTGGGCCGTACTGCTGGCCGAGTTCCACCTCTCAAGGGTGATGCGCTGCGGTTCGTTCTTGGGCATGTTCAAGACTTAGCGCAGGGCGCTTCAAGATCTAATGAAAGTTATGAATCATTAATGCCAGAGCGATTCACTTCCATGGTCGGTCCGGAGCGGCTCTCGTCTAGTTGTCAGCTGACAACCAAGTCAGGCCCATTCGTTAACAGCTTGGTAACCCTTAAACGCTTGCCCGGCTCACCGAATCGTGGCCATTATCTCAGACGGAAAGCAGGCGTTTAACGCCCGGAAACCGTTTTGAGAGAGAGTTGATGGCAGAGGCGGCGTTAAAGAATGAGCAGAGAGGCGAGGCGACCAGTGCGCGAATTGCACGCCATGCCCAAGTTCTCTCGAGTCAGCTACGCTCGCTTGGCACGTCACTATTCCCACCTTCAGCGTCTAAGGGTCTGAGATCCTTCTCCTCCGGTGAGGTCGCCCGTATCGTTGGCGTCTCTGACGGCTACCTGCGTCAGCTCTCCCTTGATGGGCTTGGTCCTAAGCCGGCACTGGCGACAGGCGGCAGGCGATCCTACACGCTATCTCAGGTCAATGAGTTGCGAGAGTATCTTGCCGAAGCGCGCCCGAAGGAAGCCCTTCAGTTCAAGCCGACGCGCAGGTCTGGGGATAAGCTGCAGGTGATTGCGGTCGCCAATTTCAAAGGCGGATCCGCAAAGACCACGACAGCTCTGTACCTGACTCAATATCTGGCCCTTCAGGGTTTCCGCGTCCTAGCAATTGATCTGGATCCGCAGGCTTCATTGTCTGCCATGTTCGGGTATCAGCCTGAGTTTGACATTGCGGAGAATGAAACCCTTTACGGCGCCATTCGCTATGACGAGCTCCGTCGCCCGATGCGGGAGGTCATTCGTCAAACCTACTTCGATGGCGTGGGACTGGTGCCTGGCAACCTAGAGCTAATGGAGTTTGAGCACCATACGCCGCGTGCCATGATTGACCGCCGGGAGCGGGGTCATGACCTGTTCTTCCGACGTGTCGCAACGGCGATTGAGCAGGTTGCCCATGATTATGACGTGGTGGTGGTCGACTGCCCTCCCCAACTTGGCTACCTGACGCTTGGGGCGCTCAATGCGGCGACCGCGATGCTGGTTACAGTTCACCCGCAAATGGTGGACGTTGCCTCAATGAACCAGTTCCTTCTCATGACCTCGGAGTTGATCTCGGTCGTTGAGGAGGCAGGCGGCCAACTCGATCACGACTTCATCCGGTATGTCATCACTCGCCACGATCCGAATGACGTGCCCGAGGCGCAGATAGTCGCCCTCCTCCGCGGGCTTTTTGGTGACGATGTATTGCGAGCCACAGCATGGAAGTCGACCGCTATCGCGAATGCCGGTCTGACCAAGCAGAGCCTCTACGAACTAGACCGCGGATCTGTCGGGCGGGCGGCCTATGACCGTGCGCTCGAATCCGTGGACGCTGTCAACGCAGAGATTACAAGCCTGATCAAAGGAGCCTGGAGGCGGTGAGCATGAACAAGCGGATGGACGCCATACGGTCTCTGATTGCTAACCCCCAACCTGACGCGTTGTCAGCTGACAACAAGCCGGCACCCCTGCCCCGTGTATCCTCAGGCTCAGTCCGCTCCATGAAGGACTCGTTCTCGGGCGTCGAGCGTGAGAACGAGGAACTCCGCGAAAAGCTCGCGGCGGCCGTCGTTGTCCAGGAGATCGATCCCGGCCTCATTGACCCCTCGCCCATTGCTGACCGCTTCCGTGAACAGGAAGACGCCGGCTTCGAGGCTTTGAAGGAGTCAATCAAGGCCCGAGGTCAGGAAGTCCCCGTTCTGCTCCGCGCTCATCCGACCGAAGCTGGCCGTTATCAAAGCGCATATGGCCACAGACGCATCCGGGCAGCCCGTGAACTTGGTGTGTCGGTTCGAGCCGTCATTCGGGCATTGAGCGACGAGGACCTGGTTGTTGCTCAGGGTGTTGAGAACTCCGCTCGTCAGGATCTGAGCTTCATTGAGCGAGCTGTGTTTGCCGCTCGCCTTGAGGATGCAGGGCACGAAAGGTCCGTGGTGCAAGACGCCCTATCGGTCGACAAGGCCGAGGCATCCAAGCTCATTTCAGTGGCCAAGGCGATCCCGGCCGACATCATCAAGGCTGTTGGACGAGCGCCAAAGATTGGCCGGCCCCGATGGCAGGCATTGGCTGACGCGCTGAAGGCCCACCGCGGCGCGGCGAAGGCGATAAGGGCTGTCATCAGCAAACCCGACTTCGTGGGGCGAGATTCGGACGCGCGGTTCCTCAAGCTGCTGTCAGCGGCGACCCAAGCGCCTGACGAGCCACAGAATGGCAAGTCCGAGGCCCGGACGGTTGTTGCAGCTACCGGCCAGAAGATTGCGCGGGTGAAGAACTCGGGGCGAGATTTGAAGATTTCGTTCGATCAGGGACTGGATGCGGCTTTCGCATCGTTCCTGGTAGAGCAGATCCCATCCTTGTTCGCGACCTATGTGGAAGCGAACGGGAAGGGTGAAGCCGGTGAGGGCGATGCTCTCGCCAATCAGCAACGTGAGCAGGAGTAGCGCGGCAAAAGAAAAAGGCCCCCGGAACAACGTCACGGAAGCCTCTCTCTGTAGTCTGGACAACTCAGAGAATCCCACTTCCGCAAAACTCAGTCAAGAGTCTTAGCGTCGTTTTGGCGAGCGGATTTCCTTTGCCCTGAGCAAGGCAAAGAACATGGATCATATCTCATCGACGCCCTTTGGGCGGTCGCTCTCGCTTGCCATGGTGGCTGCGAGGGTGAAGGCGGAGCATTGCCCGTCGGAAACCATCGTTGAAAAGTGGAAGGTGCTCGACAACCTACGAGAGGCGAAGCAGGCGGTCGGTGTCTCTGACAGGGCGCTCAGTGTACTAAATGCGCTTCTGACCTTCCATCAGGACACGACACTGGCGCTCGCTGCGGATCTCATCGTTTATCCGTCAAATCGGTCTCTAATGCTACGGGCGAACGGCATGGCGCCGGCAACTCTGCGCCGCAACCTAGCAGCCCTCGTGCATGCCGGCCTGATCCTTCGGCGCGACAGCCCGAACGGAAAACGCTACGCCCGCAAAGGGCAGGGCGGTGCGATAGAGCAGGCCTTTGGTTTCGATCTGAGCCCGCTGATAGCCCGAGCTGCGGAGTTCGAGCGCCTGGCGGCCGAAGCCCGTGCGGAAACAAAAGCCCGCTATCTCCTTCGCGAGGAAATCAGCCTCCTGCGCCGCGATATCTCTCAGACCATTCTCCTGGGGCTCGGGGAGGGGCTCCCAGGACCATGGGCGTCGTTCTGGGACCAGTTCAAGGCCTTTGGCGCAATGCCGGCGCGGAACGCCGAGACAGACCTTCTGACAGCTCTTGCTGCTGATCTACGGGTGTTCTGGCGTGAAGTGGATAAGTGCCTGTCAGATCATCTGAAACAGGAGAATATGAGCACCAATGAGTCTCATACTGAGCGCCACCAACAGAATTCAAACTCAGACCCCTCAAATGATTCTGAACGCGGCTATCGAGTAGAAGAAGAAGGAACCGTGACACCTGATCCTGAAGCCTTGAGGCCACCGGTGAGGGCGTTCTCGTTAAGTGTTGTGCTTCAGGCATGCCCGGACATTGCCATGTACACGAGGGGCGGGGAGGGGATTGCGACCTGGCGAGCTCTCTCTGAAGCGGCTGCCGTTGTCCGTCCGATCCTTGGCATCAGTCCCAGCGCTTGGGCTGAAGCGTGCGAGGTGATGGGGCATGACAATGCGGCCATTACCGTTGCTGCAATTCTTCAGAGAGCAGAGGCCATTCGGAGCCCTGGGGCGTATCTTCGCCACCTAACGCAACGAGCACGGGCCGGCCAGTTCTCTCTCGGGCCAGTCATCATGGCCCTGTTGCGAGCGGGTGTTCCGCAGGGCGCTCGCTGGAGCAAAGAAATGGGGAAGGCAGGGCAATGAAGTGCCAACATTGCGATACTGGGCCTAAAGTCCGAACCGGATGGCCATGACTTCAGCATATCCCGCTAGGGCTGCGGCGTTCACGCCATCTGCCAAAGCCTCCCAAGGATGGGCCGGCATCACGAACCGCCAGAAGGCAACTGTGCCGACAATCATAGTCACGACATGCGCAATCAGGAATATTCGAGAGGTCATGGCCGCCGAGTTCCTACATGCGATTTTGTGGCTTGCGCCAGTGAGGCTAACACCCTCCCGCTGTCCTTTGGAATGGCGAACCTGAGGTATTCGCCCGATGCCTGACGAGCTCCGTTCCCCGATCAAACATCATCTTCTCCTTCACCGGATCGACCCGGAGCAGGGCGCCAGGCGGTTTCACTCGCTGATGATCGAGAGAGACTTGTTCGGCGTCGTGCGCCTGGTCTGCCATTGGGGAAGGGTAGGGACACGAGGCCAAGAAGCCGTGACAGAATTCCCGACCGAAGATGAAGCCGCCGAGGCCTTGGAGGCATTGGCGAGCACAAGGCGGCGGCAAGGATACCGGGACCTGTAAGTCCCGGAAGGCTTTTAGGAGATGGCCGCTTCAGATGCAGGGGTCTTTTTGATGACTGGCACGTCATCGCTCACCCTGGTTTTCCTGGCTTTGGAAGAGCGGGCAGCACGTGCGGGCTTTGCCGAAGTTGCAGGTGCCTCCTCCTTAGAGGGCTTCACGCGTTTGGCACTCTTCTCGCCACCGGATCGATTATGGACTTCGCCATGGTCATGAAGCCTGCCTAGGCTCTTCTCAAGCGCCTTGAGCAGCACATGAGCCGGATGACCTTTGTCTAACTTGGTCTGAGCGATGATTTGGCTCAGGGTACGATGGAGCTTTTCCCCTCGCCGCTGTGCCTTGGCCATAAGATCCTTTGGATCCTTGTTGGCCTTCGTCGCCTTTGCTGCTTTCGTCTTGGCCATGATGTCCCTCCCTGAAGCTTTCTGATATGAATCTGACGCCGTCTGCCGCAACTTGATCGATAGATTATACATGCGGAGGTTCGTGGCAGGGAAGGCGGGCGTAGGCACTGGCGCGATGCGGTAGACCATATTCGGTAACGCAAATAGCTGAGGGCGCTTTATTCCTGCTAACGGGACAAGCTTCCACCAAGCTTAGCCGTTTAAGCAGCAAAAGCCCCTTGCTGAGGTCCTGCGACTCCCGCAGCCAGGGTGCCTCAGGCGCTCTCAACCGGAGGTCCACAAGGGCCCCTCGGTGAGGGCGTTTTCCTTGTCTCGAACGCGTTGGGAATTTCGCAGAAGGCCGTGTATGGAACGGTGAGCGAGACTCTTGGCTTAATAGCCATTGCTTCAAGAGCCAGCGTATCCATGCCGCGTTATTACCTTCACATTCACACCGGCCATGACGTTGAGCTAGACTCAGAGGGCGAAGACTTTCCGGACCTTGGGGCCGCCCAAGCGGAGGCGAAACGGGTGATCGGGGAACTCTGGCTCGATTGGCCTGAAGCCCGAATTGGCATGGCAATCGAGATTGTTGATGAGACTGGCCAAACCGTGCTGCGGGTTCCCTTCGCGGACGTAATCGGGCGGATGCAGTGAAGCCCGGTGGGCCAGGTGCGTTCAATAACGCCGATTGCAACACCCGGCGGTAATTCGCAGAAGGTCATTTACGGAATAACGAACAACTCGCTCCCCCACGAGTTGGTAGGCATCAATTCAACCAGGGGAAACGCCATGCTGCGCTTCTATTTCGACGTGCGGGAGGGGGCGAAATTCACCCCTGATGAAGAGGGCGTGGAGTGCGAGAGTTTCGACGCTGCGGAACGCTTGGCCGCCGAGGCCGCGGCTGAGATAGGCCGGGACCACCTGCCCAAGGGCGATGCGCGAGACGTCACGGTCGAGCTCAAGAACGAGCATCGCCAGCGGGTGCTGACAGTGACGGTGACGATGGAGATCCACCGGGTCCACCCGGAACCGCAGCCCCCGCGGTGATGTTCTCGATGTCCGAAGGATCAAGGTTCCAGTCCGTGCCTCACCCCCGACCCAACAAGGCGGCTGAGTATCGTCAGCAGGCTGAGCAGATCCGGACCATCGCCCGGCAGATTTCATTAAGTGACACCAAGAACCAGCTCCTTGACGCTGCCGAGCACCTGGAGGTGCTGGCGGCGGACGAGGAGCGCCTCCAAGCCAGTCCCAAGCCTCTCGTGCGGGGGTGAAAGCCCGGTGCCGCATGATTGCCTAGCGAAGGAGAGGCCGAGAGGAACACTTCCCGGCCTCTCCCCGCCTGGATGAGGAGCGGGTTGGGGCGTGCTCCAGATCCAGGCCAAGAGATTATAGCCGCATCTCCAGGGACAGGCACGATAGCTGGTTTTGCATGATCCTACGTCAGGAGCCTTCCCCTACGCCGGCGGAAGGAAATCAAGCGAGTTCAGGCTGGGGCCATTCCTCAAGGACGTTGCACGGGTGATGCGGCGGCGTGGATATCAGGATCTGTAGCGTTCCAAGAAATATGGATCGATACGAAGTGGAATGAAGGTGATTTGCGCCTTGAGGCACGCATTATTGTGCGTTGGACTTGGGCAAGAACTGTGAACACTGCGGATAATGGTAAGATTTCCCACCAAAATTAGCCGGGCGCAACCTTCCGGTCGTCCCCGATAGAAACGACACGACAGGGCTTTGCCCTTTAATGTCAACAATTTAGACCGATCAGATATGAAGCAGGTGTTAACGCGTGACGTCCCACATGGGGCCACAAGTATTGCGCCTGGATTCCGGTTAAGGTAGAGTCTCTTTTGGATTGAAGGGCTTCGGCCTGGAGATCCGCGGCACAGCCGAGCGGATGCTTAAAAAGCAGATGCCCGGCAGGGACGGCCATCCCGTGCCGGGCAAGCTCAAACTGAACGTCCGAAAGGAACAGAGTTACCCACCTACCACAGTGACAACCCGCCCATCAGGAGATGATCAGATGCACACAATCCTCACAAATGTAGCGCTGCAAATCGAGACCGATTTGTACATGCATTACGCTGATTCATTGACTGATGGGCTTTCTTTCGAAAGCGCCAAGAATGACAGATGTATCAGCGAAAGCGCTTCTCTCCTCGTCAGAAGAGAGAATGCATTCATTTCTCTCGAATGAATATTTAACGCAGACCCCGGCCACTCTCAAGCCCTATTGGCCAAGGGAAGCGATAAATATTAAAAAAGCTGCTGCCATGGCTCAGAAGAGCAATGGCACTATACGCAATTGGTGTGCGAACCACTTCATTGGGAGGCCTGTCGGTCCCAATCGTTGGGGCGTTTCTATTGTCGCACTCACCATGTTTCTAGACGGGGACCATAAGGCCCTTCGCCAATACTTGCAGGGTGACCGCTCCAGCCCGCTCGTCGTTGGGTACTATGAACGTCTGGGCCTCGGCGACCTCGTAAAAGCGGGGGCTTGAGCCATGACGTACATGTTCAACCCGACAGCGGAGAGGATCCGCTGCGCTGCCTCGCGCCATGTCGGTGAGATTGTCAGCCGTCTCATCCCTGGCGGAACGGCCGTTGATGGCCGCTACGTGGTGCGCAAGCCTCGGAAGCTGCGGCGCCTGAAGCCTCTTGTCGTCAGTCTTATCACAGGCTTTTGGACCGACCTCGCGACGGGCACGAAAGGCCCCGACGTCGTGTCGCTCATTGCCTTCTGGTGCAATACCTCAGAGGCCGGCGCGATCCGTCTGATTTCCAAGGTCATCCATTTCCGCCTTCCCCGTCCCGCTGCTTCCATGGGAGTTCAGCATGGGTAATCATTTTCAGAACGACTTTTCCAATCCTGTTACCGAAGTAACCTTTCTCCTCGAGGGACAGCAGCTCAAGGTCACGAAGCGCCTTGCATGGATGCTGAACCTGCTGAAGGAACGGGGCGAAAAGGGCGTGACGACCATTGAGGTTCCTGGCGTTCGAATGTCCCATTACGTGATGATGCTCCGCAGGCTCAACCTCGCGATTGAGACGGTTGATGTGGAGCATCCCGGCCCGTTCAAAGGGACGCATGGCAAGTACATCCTCCGCTCGCCTGTCACCTTCTTGAAGGTGGTTCGGGCCATGGACAAGGGGGCAGCCAATGCAGCGTGAAACCCCCGAAACCATCATCGCCACCATTCCCAAGAATGGCTCGGAAGAGATCCGCGTGCGGCTCAATGAGTACCGCAGGGACTACTATGTCGACCTGCGAGTGTTCGCTGCCTTCAAGAGCGATGACCCGGAGCGGCAGCCCACGAAGAAGGGTGTCTCCGTCCACATCGGAAAGCTCGACGAGCTGATGGATGCGCTCGTCCAGGCTCGGGCCGAAGCCGAGCGGCAGGGACTGCTAAAACACAGCGAAGAACAGGACTGGAGGGCGCTGGCATGACCGGGATCCAACCTCTAGTGCCTCTTGAAGGAGGCGCACCGACTGGTGCGTCTACCCTCTCACTGCCTGACACATCGATGCCCTTGGCAGACGCCGCAGTCTGGTATGCGCAACAGGGCATTCCCGTTTTCCCGCTCATGCCAGGGCGCAAGACACCGTTTGGCAACAAGTGGCTCGGTGTCGCTGAAGGGGTTGACGGTGGGTTCCACGTCGCAACTATAGATGAAGCGACAATCCGCGAATGGTGGAGGCGGGAGCCAAATGCCAATATCGGAGCTCCGACTGGTCACCTGTTCTGGGTTCTCGACGTCGACGTCAAGTCCGATTCAGAAACAGGCGAAATCCTGGAAGATGGACCTGCTTCGATCGACGCCCTCCAGTCCCGACACGGTGCTCTGCCTTCCACGCTGACACAGCGTACGGGTGGAGGCGGCCTCCAATACCTCTTCCGCTGGAACGGTGAACCCATCCGGAACAGAGCGAGAGACATCGCTCGGGGGCTTGATACGCGCGGAGTTCTGCCGGACACCAAGGAGCCCGCAGGCTATACGGTTCTGCCGCCGTCTATCCACCCGCTGACCAGGAAGGCCTATGCTTGGGTAGCGAATGACGCCCCCAGCATTTCAGCGGCTCTTGCATCCGCACCTCAATGGCTGATCGACCTGGCATGCCGGGAGAAGGATGACCGTCCCAAAGAGAGGGCGAACCTAGAAGGAGGGATTACTGTCCGAGCAGGCGTCGATACCCGCTATGTGGCTCGGGCCGTCGACCGGGAACTGGAAGAGCTTGCCTGTGCCTCTGACGGCGCTCAGGAGGAGACTATCAACCGTGTGGCCCTGAAGCTGGCCGGAATGGTCAAGGGATGGGGTCTCTCGGAGAGTCAAGTTCGGGACCACTTCTTCCGCGCCTGCCACAAGATCCCCAACACCCGGGCGAGGGATCCTTGGACCCATAGGCACTTTGCCCAGAAGTGGAGCAGCGGCATGAGGGATGCTACTCCCCGAGCTGTACCGGAGCCGTCCAATGACCGATCGCGGGGAGCGGCTGCTACTCGGCCGAGCAGGCCACAGACCACACCCCAGGCACTCCAGGCAGACGAGCGCGGCACCGGAACGCCACCGCGCCTTGTCTGGGTAAACGGCACGCAGATGCCCTCCCTGCGTGACCGTCTTACCATCGCCCCGGACACAGGAAGGCCAGCCGAGTTCCCCGTTGAGTACCTGCCGCCTGTGATGAGAGGCGCTGTCGAAGCACTGGAGGAGCATGTGCAGGCTCCCCGGGGGCTTTGTGCTCACTCAGTGCTCAGCGCTGCTGCATTGGCCGCTCAAGGGCACGCCAACGTGAAGACGAGAGCAATGGGGGCCCGCCCTCTCTCCCTGTTCATGCTGGTTGTCGCGGCGAGTGGTGAGCGCAAAACCGCTTGTGATGAGATGGCCCTGCTGGCTGCCTCTCAGCAGGAAGACAGCTTACGGGCCGGATACGAAGACGAAATGCGCCGATACAAGAATTCGAAAGCGGCCTATGATGCTGAACGCCGGAAAATTGAGAAGAACGACAAGATGGGCTTCGCGGAGAAGGCTCATCAGCTCGATCAACTCCGAGAGCCTCCCAAGCCGTTGGCGCCCAACCTGCGCCTGAAGGAACCCACGTATGAAGGGCTTCTCCGCCTCCTTCATGAGGGGCAACCCAGCATTGGCGTGTTCACGTCCGAGGGTGGGCAATTCCTTGGTGGCCACGGTATGACGGAGGAAGCCAAAATCCGGACCATCACCGGACTGTCCGAGTTGTGGGATAGCGGCTCGGCTCAGCGGGTACGTGTGGGTGAGAATACGTTCATGGTGGGCCGCAGGGTGTCTGTCAGCCTTGCAGTTCAGCCCATGTTGGCCGCGAAGTTGCTCGGGGATGAAATCGCGCAGGATCAAGGCTTCGTTGGACGCTTCCTTGTGACGATGCCGGAAAGCCGGATCGGAACACGCGTTATCAGGGAGTCCAATCCCCACGGAGATGTTCGTCTGCAAGAGTTCAAGCGGTCTCTACGGCGCCTATTCGAAGCGTCCTTGCCGCTCCGGGATGAAACAAGGAATGAGCTCGACCCTCAGAACCTGGAGCTGGATGACCACGCTTGGACAGTATGGCAGTCCGTTGCTCAGAACATCGAGGACGAGTGCGGCATGAGCGGGCGCTGGCGGCCTGTGCGAGCAGGCGCCCTCAAGATGGCAGAGAACATTGCTCGGATCTCCGGAATCCTTGCACTCATCGAAGATCCCAAGGCCATGCGGATCAGTGGCGATATCATGGCCTCCGCGGCGTCCATTGGGCTGTTCTATCTGCAAGAGGCGTTGCGCCTGGTCGGACACAGCGCCCTTGATCCCAAGACGCAGGAACTGAAAGACCTGGAGCAGTGGCTGACTGGCACTTGGAGGGGCGACCTCATCAACTCAACGCTGATCCAGCAGAGAGCCCCGAATGGGCTACGGAATAAGGGCGTGAAGACGGTTCGAGGGTGGATCTCTGACCTGTGTGCGGCAGGTCTCCTTGAGTACGTTGGCCCTGCCGAAATCAATGGGAAACCTTGCAAGGAAGCCTACCGGATCAATCGCGAGGGAGTGTCGGCATGAACACCAATGCTTCCATCGTCGACCCTTGGGTGATCCTGAGACAGGCGCGGATGACCCATGCCGCGCCTACTCTAGCAGACTCTAGCAGCCGTCCTGAGGGCGCTTGCAAGAGTGAAAGTACAACACCATCAACGACTTACGAGAGGAATAGCAGGAATAGCAACTCTCGCAGCCATCCCCATCTGGATGTGGGGGAGGGGATGGTGAGCCGCTCTGTCCAAGGACGGCCTGCTATTCCTGCTATTTCTGCTAGACCTCGTTCGGGTACTGTTCTCCCCCTGGAAAGGAAAAATGTAAAAAATAATAATAATATCAATCTATTATCTATCCATAAGGGGCGGGAAGAGAGTGCACCTGCGAACGGGCCTGCTATTCCTGCTATTTCTGCTAGGACTCGTCAGGAATCCTTATTTTCCAACGGTTCTGGCAAATCGCGCGGACTGCTAGAGTTCGGCGAGAACTGCGAGAGCAGGAATTTCCCCGGAGGGTGGTCCGACGAGGACATCCGGGCGGCGTTTGAGGAGAGGGCGGCAATCCTTGAGTACGACGGGGGATTGCCCCGGGACGCGGCAGAGGCAGTCGCTGTTGCGGAGATAATCCATCAGCCTCCGGCCGCTCCAGCACCGGAATGGCAGACCTGGATCTCTCGCTTGGAAGAAATGTCTTCGATGCGAGATCCTTGCCCAGGCTTTCGGCCTGGGCAATGGGTGCCCACTCGATCCGCAGCGTTCCATACGCTCCGGCGGTTCGGCCGCGAGTTGGTGGAATATGGCTGGACGACGCTGGAACTGTTTGGGGTGGACTACTCAGTGGGCGTGATACGAACCGATTGCTCTGGCGCCCTCGTCATCTCTGGGGGCTCCCCAGTTGTGTCTGTCACGAAGGATTCGATCCGCTATCAGGGTGGACTTGCGTACTACAAGAGTGCTCCCCCGGGCGGCGTTGTGCCCGTCTGGAATTTCGGGCGTCGTGAGCAGCAGGGGGGCAGTAATGCCTGAAGGATTGAAATTCCCGTCGACGTGGGCGGATCGCGCAAAGTTCCTTGAGAAGGTTGTGGCCTCGGGCAAGAGCCTTGGCGAGGAGGCAGCCGCGAACCCAAATGACAAGGTGGTTGCATTCTCGCAGAGGCTGTTCTGGATCCTTCCGCACCTGATGTACGAATGGATTTGGGTCTCTGCTGCAACGACGGGGGATCAGGTCGAGCGGGGAGTCCTCCCCGAGGCCGTGTTCGAATTCAGAGAAGCATTAGGGGAATTGGATCTTGGCTTCGAGCGGGTCATGGTCGGCTTTGTTGTGGCTCGCGAAGAGAAGGACGCCGAGCTTCAGGATCTCTCCATGCAGAGCGTCCTGACGGGACTAGCACGCATCCAAAGGGCATCTCACGGTGTCATCTCGACATTAATCAATCCTTCGGCCAACCCGCACTCATCCAAGAAAGGTCATTGGTATCCTACGGCTTGGGCAAAGACGCTGTTCCGGATGGGGCGCGATAGTTTTATGCCTCCGCAGGAAGCGCTCGAAACCGTCAATCTCCAGCAGAGTCTCTCAAAGCTCGCCTCCCTCTGTCTCAGTACCAGAGCAGCTCTATCACGGCTGATGGAAGCACCATCTACGGACGAGACCACCTTGAGCGAGGCCGAGCGAAATGCTGTGCGGGTCAAAAGGTACAGGGAAAGGAAGCGGCGGCGCGTGGCATTCACAGCTCAAGTGGAAATCTATGACGATGATTTGGACCTCCTGCGCCAGTTCGGTTTTTTGACCTCGTCTGAAAAGAATAACCAAGAGGCTGTTTCCAGCGCGGTGCAGTCATTCCTCCTGCACGGGTTCACAAGCTTCAGCGACCTTCCGCCTGACCTATGGCGAGATAGGCTCTCAAAGCAGAGGGGGAGAGTTTCGGGTCTCCTCGGGGCAGCAGACGGGGATGAGTGAGCCGAAACAACGCGCAATATCAGCAATAAATGACAAGCGTATCAAAAGCGTACAATACTTGCCTACAGGGTGAGAGGATCATCCGGTAGAATCTCCTGCATTGGACTTCACTATGCAGGAGGGAGAGATGATTGAGAGTTTCTCTTACGAACACTTGAACTTTGATGATGGGCGCGGGAAGTACCCTGAGCCTTTGAAAGCACAGGCTCCGCTCGGCACTCGGGCGAAGATCAAGCGGGCCGCGGAGAAGGAGGGGATCTCCGCGGGTGAACTGATCCGGCGTGCCGTATTCTCCTATTTGGACAGCAACAATTCAGGCCGCGGCAGCTTCTCGTTCGGCGCCGGAGCCTGAGTATGCGGGCTGACGTGCGGGAAATAGTGGGCGCAGAACCGAACGAAGCTCTCTCTCGGGAGCAAATCCGCACGGCTGCCATCGTGGATCTGGAGCAAGCCCAGGCATTCCTGGGGCTTGTTCTGTCCCATATGCGGAACGCCCCGGGGAACTCCGAGGCTCTCAACTACGCCCTTCGGGGATTCCACCATCACGCAACGGGCGCCCTGAACCTTCTGAATGAATACGGGAACACCGCTCGTCTTGATGCGATACCGGCAGAGGGGAACGCCTGATCATGGTGCAGCCCCTCTCCAATTCGTTTCAGCAGAGGTTTGACCAGGTCCACGCATTCGCCCTCACTGATGAGAGTCTGCGTGAGCTTGCCGATGTCGTAGGACCCGACGTCCTCGAGCACATCAGACAGGCCCGTGAGTGCTTGGACCTCATCATCCAATCCTGGGAGCAGGGCCGGACGGATGGGCTGTCGATCCACGGTTATCTCCTTCAACACCAGGAGCACATGCGGCAGTCCAGGGAGATTGCCCAGAACTACACCGCCCTTGTGGCAGATGCCTTTCATAACTCCCGGGGCGATGCAGAGCAGGAGTGCGCTCCTGTGGCTCCTATCGGCGATGGAGCTCCGTGGCTCTTCAGCATTCCTCTCGAGCGTACCATGCAGGAAGTCGGGCTTTGGATGCCTCACTTCCAGACCTTCGCGAAACGCCGCAATTCGCAAGCCATCCTCGAGGCCATTCAGGCCGGGGATGTGCAGATCCACCTCGTCCTGGACCGGGGCGAAGTCGTGGCAGCCATCGGAACCCGCGTGTTCGATCACGAGCGGGGACGCATCGGCGAACTGATGTGGTGGGGCGGCAAGTCGATCCCAGCCACGCAATCGGTCCTCCCAGAACTCTTCCAACTCCTCGGGGAGCAAGGCTGCTCCCGCCTCGTCGCAACAGGCCGCGAGGGCCTGACGCGCATCCTTGAGCCGCACGGCTTCAAGCGCACACAGATTACTTTGGAGAAGATTTTCAATGTCCGATAATTGGTTTGGTGGCGGCGGCAAAGGTAAGCCCGCGACCTCCACGCAGTCCCCGTGGGAGCCTACACAGCAGCCCCTCAAGGACATCATGGGGACTGCTGGCAACTTGTATAACCAGTACAAGAACAAGTCGACGCTTGCTCCGCTCAACTCCTACACGAAGGATGCTCTGAACCAGACGCGTTCGCTTGCTGCCCAGGGCGTTCCGAACCTCGATGCAGCCTATGGTGCTCAGTCGTCTCTGCTCAGCAACAACGGCATGACATCTGGCATGAACCAAGCGGCCGGAATCCTTGGCGGCATTGCTTCGAGCGGCGGCATGTCCCCGGAGCTGCAAGAGGCGGCCGGGTACCTGAAGAACTTCGCCAACGGCAGCTATAACGAAGACCCGCGCCTGCTCAGTGTCGTCAATGCCGAGCGGGAAAAGGCACTCAATTCGGCATCGACCCGCCTGGGTGGCGGCCGTTATGGGTCTAACGCCATCGGCGCAGGCTTCGCCAATGCGGCTTCGCAGGCGACCGACCGCTTGATGTTGGAAAGCAACGAAAACGGCAGGAACAGGCAACTGCAATCCGCCGGCATCCTCGGGAACATGTACTCGGATGCGGCAAACCGTGGTCTGTCGGCCGCTGGCGCCATGGGCTCGCTCTATTCGCAGGGCGCGGACAACATGATGGGTGCGATGTCGATGACGGGCGCCCTGAACAATCTCCGGTACGACTCTGCCAGCCGCCTGGCGAGCGTCGGCGACTACTACCAGCAGCGGGATCAGGCCAAGTACGACGCGAAGTTCGACCGTCTCTCGCAGCTCTCCAACTTCATCAACCCGATTGCCGGCATGGGCAAGACCACAACCGCCACGAAGGCCACGCCGTCCGCGGCTCAAGGCATCTTGGGTGGCGCGATGGCTGGCAACTCCCTGCTCGGTCCTTGGGGCGCCTTGGGAGGAGGAATCCTCGGTGGCCTCGGTGCGTTCTCGTAAGGAGGCCAGGACATGAGCGGTGGAATTCTTGGCGGGATCTTCGGCGATATGGGGTCCGGAGGCTTCGGGATCCTGAGCAGCACTCCCGGAGCAATGGCGACGGGAGTGCCGTCCCCGCAGTACGGGTCGGGCATCCTCGGGGGTCTGAACCGCATGGCGGACCAGAACCCCTATGCCCAATTGCAGATGGCGGCCGCCCTCCTCGACGGTGAGGGCTGGGGCGGTGGCATTAAGGGCTTCGCAGAAGGCGCCCAGCAGGATAACGCGTTGCGCATCCAGCGACAGAGGCAGGCGGAGCTCGAACAGAAGCGCGTCGGGTATCAGAAGTTCGCCGAGGAAATCGGTCATCCGGAACTCGCCAACATGCCGGACGTCCTCGACTCCCTGGCGCTCGACAAATACAAGCGCCGCGAGCCGACCGAATGGGACCGCCTCACGCAGGGTCTGTCCCCTGAGGAGTTGCAGAAGGCCAAGCGTTACAAGCTCGGCCTCGAGACTAAGCCTGCCACGACCGACGACATGGTCGAATTCGAGTTGGCGAAGCGTGATCCGGAATTCGCGAAGTTCCTGCGTGAGAAGAAGGGTGCTCCCAACGCACCGTCGGGTTATGCCTATGGCCCTGACGGCAAGCTGGCGCCGATCCCCGGCGGCCCGCAGGATCCGGACAGGGACATCAACGAACCTCTTCCCGCTGAAATCGCCGGCCGCTTCGGTCTGGCGAACGAGTATTTCAAGCGCTTCGGCGGCATCGAGTCGGATCTGAAATCGCAGGATCCGAAGATTACGGGCCCCATCGATGGCCTTGGCTTCGGTAAGAGCGGCTCTCTCCAGCGCGACATGAAGATTGGCTCTGAGGCTCTCGTCCGCATGTTGACGGGTGCTGGCCGTTCGGAGTCGGAAGCGCGGGAAGAGGCCAACCAGTACCTGGTGCAGCAGGGCGACAACGCCGCCACTGTGCTGGACAAGCAGTATCGCCTTCGGGCGGCTCTCCGGAGCGCCCAGCGTGAAGCTCTCACGGGACGCCGCTCCAAGCGCCAGGTCGACACTGATTATCCCGAGTTCGAGTCCCCGACGTTCGAGGAAGTGCAGAAGCGGGTTTACTCCGGGGCACGGAAGCCCGTCGGCCAGAACCGTGCATCGGTCACGGCCCAACAGGCTGCCAGCGGCAAGACGTCCTCGGGCGTCACCTGGTCGGCACGGTGAGGTGACGCATGACAACTCTCACCATCGGCAACAGGGAAGTCGAAGTCAGTGACGATTTCCTGAAGCTCTCGCCGGAGCAGCAGAACGCAACCGTGGAGGAAATTGCACAGTCCCTCGGGATTACCGGGGACGGTGCCGGATCCACCACGCCTGGAGAGCCTGGGAAACCTGGTGGCGGCAAATGGACGTCCATGGAAAGGCTCGTCCTGGGGATGCCGCAGGAAGAACCTGAACTCACGGCCGGACGCGCCGCGGGTCTCGCAGGCCGTGCTGGTGTGCAGGCCGTCCCCGGGGCAGTCGCTGGTCTTCCGGCTCTCGCCTACGACGGGACGATTGGCTTCCTCGAGAACATGACGCGCCAGGCCTACAACGTCGGCGCCCGTGCTCTCGGGGCACAGGAGGTTCCTTATCGCGATCCGTTCAAGATGACCAATGCCGTCTCGTCCCTCGGTGAGGCCGGGGCCGATGCTCTCGGCCTGCCGAAGCCGGAGACGGAGGGCGAACGCATTGCGGTTGCCGGCGGACAGACTGCCCTCGAGGCTCTGTCCGGGGCGGGTCTTGCCAAGGTCGGCGCGAAGACAGTCGAGGGCGGGACGAGGCGGGTTCTCACGGAATTGGCAGACGCTCCCTTCACGCAGGCTGCCATCGGCGGCCTTGCGGGGACTGGTGCCCAGACGGCGGTTGAGAACGACGTCAACCCGCTCCTCGGAACCGTCGGGGGCTTGGCTCTCGGCGTCACCGGGGCCGCTGTCCCCACGTTGGCACGGCAGGGTTTCCAGTCTGCGACCAATGCACTGGATCGAGCCCTCCTGCGGTCGCCCGAGGCTCGGGAGCAGGCGGCCAAGGCCCGCATCTATGGCGCGGCCTCGGATCCTGAAGCCGCCCTTCGGGAAATCGATGAAGGATCCGAGGCCGAACTCGTTCCGGGGTCGAGGCCCACCACGTTCCAGGCGACGGGTGACATGGGGCTCGGTTCCCTTGAGCGGGAATTGCAGACAGCCAATCCGGAGGTGTTCGCCGAACGCCGGGGCGCCCAGAATTCGTCCAGGCTGGAGTCCTTGCGCTCCGTCCAGGGGGAAGGGAATGCGGAGGAGATTGTCTCCTTCCTTCGGGGCCAACTGGATGAAATCGACAGCATCACCGCAGGGTATGAAACCAAGGCCCGCGCCGCGGCTGAAGACGCGGCTGGCCGTCTCCGTCCCAGCGAGGACGCTGACGCCGTCGGACGCTCGCTCCGGGGCGATATGCAGGATGCCGAGGAGCTGGCTCGGCAGCGTGAGGCCTCCCTCTGGAATGCCGTTGATCCGGACGGAACCCTCACCGCTCCCATCCAGGGTGCCAAGCAGAAGGTGGCCAGCATCTACGACAGCCTGAGCGATGCCGCGAAGCTGCGGGTTTCGCGTGAAGAGCGAGCCATCACGGATCTGATCCGCGACAAGCCTAGTGTCGTCTCCCTCCGCGAGATGATGGATCTCCAGTCTGTCATCAAGGAAACCATGCGTGAGGAGTTGAGCCGGAAGGGTTCAACCCGGACCTATGCCCGCCTGACGCAATTGCAGCAGGTTCTCCGGTCGGCTATGGAGAGAAGTGCGGCAGAGCGGATTGCTTCCGATCCCGCCACCAACGGACGTTTCCAGGCCCTCGTCGATGAGTTCCAAGCCGGATCTGCTCAAGGAATTGGAAGCGGCAATCGCGCCGCTGGAACCCTACGAGCGGGCTCGGTTTCTGGCTTGGGTGGAGAAGCGTCTGCGCAAGGACGCGGACCTGGATCATTTGCGGGCTCTTCGCGAGTACAAGGCTCTGCGCAACAAGGCCGCGGGCTCTCCCTAACCCAATTCATCGCCAAGAACGGCGGCCTGCCTCTCGATGCCGAAAGCACGGCTCGGGATTGGGGCAACGTATCCGTCGGCCGCTTCGGCAAGTTGGCTCGTCCTGAAGGTCGTTCGGTCGATGGGTACTGGCGCAACAAGCTGATCGAGGAGGGCTATCTTCCTCGCGATGCGGACGGCTACTCCAGCCGCGACATCACCAAGGAACTGTATGACGCCATCGAGAACGAGCGGGCTGGCCGCAAGACGTTCACGGCGGCGGACCAGATGCGATTGGGTGGCCTTGAGCCTGATGGGCAGGAAGCGGATTTCCTCGCCGCCTCGAGGCAGCTACGGGAGGAACTCCAGAACGTCGGTGTCCGTCCGGAGGAGATGAGCGCTCGGGCCTTCAACGATGCCGTTGAGAGGATCGCCCGGGGCGAAGAAACCGACGCCATCACGGCATATGAGCGGGCCGTCATGTCCCTCGAGGACGAGGGGCCTGTGATGGCAGCCTATGCCCCGCGGGAAGGTTCTTCCGCTGGTTCGCTCTTGGATGGGTACAAGGACGATCCGGAGGTGGGCAATCGGTATCGGGCAGCCACTGAGGCGACCCGCGACAAGCACAAGACCTTCCGTCAGGGGTACGTTGCCCCGATGCTTCGCCGAGAAGGTGAGAAGGGCAGCTTCCGCATGGCGGACGGCTCGGTGGCCAAGAATGCGTTCATGCCTGGTCCTACGGGTGGGGAACGCATCAAGGCTCTGGTGAAGGCTGGGGCCAAGATGAGCGACGTGGCAGAGGCGGCGGCCCTGTCCCTCCAGAAGGCCAACGTCTTCAAGGCTGACGGCACGATTGACGCCGCGAAGCTCCAGAGGTGGCGGTCCTCTCATGCTGATGCGCTGCGGGAACTGCCCCAAGACGTCCGTGCGAAGTTCGCCAATGCGTCGTTGGCCTCTCAGACCCTCGAGCAGGTGGCGGCGCTCCGGAAGCAGCGACTGGATGCCTTCAACAAGAGCGTTCTCGGCAAGGTTGCCAAGATTGAGACGGCAGACCTCCCCGGGGCGATTGGCCGGATCCTGAACAGCGGCGATGCCAACAAGCAGATGGCCCAACTCGTAGCGGCCGCCAACAAGAACCCGAAGGCCAAGGAAGGCCTGCGCCGGGCGGTGGCCGAGTATGTCCAGGAGCGGTTCATCTCCAACAAGGAGGTTGCGGCATCCGGAGAGAACGGCATCAGGGCTGACGCTTTCCAAGGATTCATCCGGTCGAAGAAGAACGCTCTGACGCTGGTCTTCGGACAGGAGCATGTCCTTCGCCTCCAGGCCATCGCTGACGACATCAAGCGCTCTGAGCGGTCTCTGTCCGCGGTGAAAACCCCGGGGCAGTCCAATACGCCCCAGGACATCGGTGCGGTCCTCGACAAGCACACGGAGAAGGCCGGCAACAAGAGCCTGTTCTCTCAGATCCTCGTGGCTGCTGGCGGTGGTGCCCTCATTGGGGACTTCACAGGAGCGGCGGTGGGTGCTGCGGGCGCCGGCCTGAAGGGAGTCCTTGGCTCCATGCGGGCTGCTGGTCTCAAGAAGGTCGACGACCTGGTGCTTGAGATGATGACGGACCCGCAGTTGGCGAAGACGGCTCTGCTGAAGGCTCCCATCTCCAGCAAGGGAGCCCAGAAGGCTCTCTCCCAGGTTCTCGCCCGGCGCTCTGCCCTGGCAACCTCATCGGCGGTGGGAGGCTCCTATGGACAGTAAGTCTCCCGTCCTCGAGGCGAACATGGACCACTTCGTGCGGTCGATTGGGCATCTCATCCTCATGAAGGTGGATCCCGAGGCCGCGAAACGGCGTAACCTCACGGGGACGTCGACCGATCAAGGATCAAGCCATGAACCGCCTCGCCATCATCATCCTGACAACTCTGGCGCTGGGGAGCCCCATCATGGCGCGTGATAACACCTACGAACCCGTCCGTCCTCCGACAGGCGGCCCGAAGTCCGACTATGAGGCGCTGCTGCACTCGGACCGGAGCCGCGAGCTGGATGAGATTGTCCGCTTCACCCTCCAGGGAAACAAGGAGGCGGCGGAGGAGGCTTATGAGGCCTACCGCAAGAAATACAACCCGCCCCCGATGGGAAGCTACCCCGGGGCACAGGAACAGACCCGTTCTCGTCCCTCGTATGATTTCGGCGCACCCATGACGCTGCCCCCGGAGGCGCGATAGATGCCTAATCCTCTTTCCGAATTCGGCGTCAGCGATATCGACTACGCCATGTCCGTCGGCATGACCATGGGCGAGGCCATGCATGAAGGCCTTGTTGGCATGGGCCTGATTGCCGCCACAGCCCTCAACCGTGCGCAGAACCCGAGCACTTACCTGTCTCGCTCGGCCGCTCTTGGCGATGTCTTCTCGGCTCCCTTCGATGCGGAGACGATGGTTGATGCCACCCTGAAGGGGCGGTCTCTTCCTGCCGCAGGCCGGCAGTTCTCGCCGACTTTCAACAAGGACATTCGGGGCGCCTCGCCGGCAGGTTTCCAGAACTTCAAGTCTGGCCTCCAGGCTGCTCTCAAATCCGCCTACGATCCCACGTTCTCCCCAGCCCTTGGCATCCGGCAGGACAGCTACATGCGGGCTCAGAAGGCGGTGGAGGTGGCGGTCAAAGCCCGAGACCTTGGCATCGACCTAGGATTGGGCGTCGAGCATTTCTCTGCCCCTGGCTTTGAAAAGGACGCGGGTGTTGGCCGTAATCGCTCTCGGTTCGGCGGGCACAGCCTTTCCCCGACGGGTGGATGGCCTGCGGGCGTGAAGGCGCCAACCTCCAAGGATTTCGCTTCCCGCTTCGCCGCGGCTGCCGCTCTCACGGGCGTTGATATCCCCGACGACATGGTTCCGGACATCACGGCTCACGTGAACCGTGGGGACATCATGGCGGCTGCCTCCATCGTTCAGCGCGAGGCTCAGAACTACCTCTCGAAGGATCTCGAGCAGGACGTCATGCCGGGCCTGAACTACAACGACCTGGTGCAGCCGACCGGATTGAGGGCCGTAGACGTTCCTGACGTCACGGGGCGGCTCGGGATTGATCCCCCCGGGGCGCTTGGGTTCGCCGAGAACTTCGGCATCACCCCGGACAACAGCTATGAGGCTATCAGCCTGCCGGATCCGGTCGGGCGGGTGGATTTCGCTGGATATCTCGATCCTGTCGGGCCGAGTCCTATCGATGGACCCGACGCCATCACGGGTACTGGCTCCCTTGCACCTGCCGGGGCATTCAGTGGGCAGCCTCTTGGTCCGTCGCAGGGTTTCACCTCGCCGGATGCTGCTGCACTGTTCGGTGGCGCTCCCATGGGCTCCCCTCAAGCATTCGATGCAGGATGGACGCCTGGTTTCGAGGGCTTCAACGCCCCGGGGCTGATCGACCAAGCCAACTTTGACGCTCGCTTCAACGGCGCCATTCCAGAACGTGCCATTGAGACGGGGTATCCGGAGACGGATCTGGGCATCGTCTCGCCTGGCGCTCTCGGGATGGGTGAAACCTTCGGGATCAATGCAGAGGGCTTCGCTCCCTCAGGCTTCTCGGCCGGGGTGGATTCCGGTCCTTGGGGCAACGTCCCTGATTTCAACGCGCCGTCCCTCGAGGCTCGCACCAATGAGGCGTTCGGCATCACCGCCTTGAACGACGCCGCTGCCGCGACTGGCTGGCACCGCTCGGATATGGACAACGAGGCGATTGCCGGCCGCCTGAATGCGGACCTGGGCCGCGTCTCCGAGAAGGAACAGCAGGCCTATGAACGGGCCATGTCTGAGTACGATCGGGAGAAGGCACAATACGAGCGGGATCTGGCAGCCTACAACGCCGCCACCAAGTCGTTCTCAGCCACGTCGTCAGGCTTCAATACGGACATCGCATCCCTCGAGGCTCCAGTGGCATCGGGGCTGAATTCCTTTGGTCTGGCTGGGTTCACCAATCCCACGACGGGAACGGCAGTTGGCCCGGCTATGGCTCCTGCTCGGTTGAGCAAGCCGACCCCTCCGACGAGGCCAAGCGCACCAGTCGCCTCGGCTCCCGCGGCTGCTGTCCGGTCGGCTCCGACCAGCGGCGCCCCGGAGGGCTGGAACCCTGGCGTCGGTCCCGATGGCTGGGGCGGCTACACAACCGGAGTGGGCGGTCTCGCCGGGTTGGATCTCGACAACTTCGGCAAGTCCTATGAGAACTTCATGAACGAGATGGCGTCGACCGCTCCCGCAACAACGTCCTCGTTTGGTCCCTTCGGCTGGAATGACAAGACAGGCCTGACCATCGGCGGGTACGCCTCGCCCGTGGATGCCATCAAGGACGGTCTGGGCTTCTCCACCAAGCCGGACACGAGTTTCATGGATGCGATGGCCAATCCTGACATTGCGAAGGGCTATCACCCCGGCTTCATGGACAAGATGTCGAGCAGCCTCACCTCCGGCTGGAGCACTCCCGGCCTGATTGGCGGCGCCTTGGGTCTTGTGACGGGTGGGCCAATGGGCGCCTTCATGGGCTACCAGACGGGCAAGTTCGGTGGGCAGGCCTTCAATGCCATCAGCGACCTCTTCGGGGGGGACACAAACTTTGGCGACATGCTCGGGGGCATTTTCGGCGGGCCGGCCGCAAGCTGGGACAATTGGGATTCCGCAACCATGGGCTACGGGCCTGGCTACAACTCCCGGGGCGAACGCTCGCCTACGGGTGAGGATCGTTCGGGGAACGCCACCGTGGGCGATGGCTCCTACAGCGAGATGGCCGGCTACAATTCGAACTCGCCGCAGGGAATCCTTTGATGACCATGACAGGTAGGAAGCCGCGGAATTCCGCGGAAGCGGCGCCACGGGCTGCCGTATCGAACTCTGCGCAGGATCTGGACGCGGTAGCTCGCCTCGAGGTGGAGGGGCTTTCCACATTCGCCTCTGGGGAAAGGGGTCGTGATCCGGAGACCCTGCTGTGTGTGCGTTGGGCGGCTACCATGGAGGAGGCGCATGGAAGCTGAGACCATGACGGGCACCTCGACGCCGCGAAAGAACGCGAAAAATACGCGGGGGAAGCCCTTCCAGGCGGGAAACGCGGGACGCCCTAAGGGAACCCGCAACAAGACGACTTTGGCCCTGGAGGCCCTATTAGACGGGGAAGCAGAGGCCATCACGCGGAAGGCTGTCGAGATGGCGCTTGCCGGCGACAGTGTGGCTCTCCGGATGGTGATGGATCGGATCATGCCGCCCCGAAAGGATCGGCCTGTGATGTTCACCCTCCCGAAGCTGGAGACGGCCGGGGATGCGGTGAAGGCGACGGCAGCCCTGGCGGAGGCGGTAGCCAACGGGGACATCACCCCGGGGGAGGCTGGCGAGCTCGCCAAGTTGGTGGACGGCTTCACCAAGGCTGTCGAGTTGCACGAGATCCAACAACGTCTCGAGAAGCTGGAAGCAGCGCAGGGGCAGAAATGAGCAGGGCATTGACGAACCGCCTCATGAGGTTGGAGGCAGCCGCAGGGCCAAGGGCTCTTGGGCACCTGCACGTCATCTACGAACGGAGCCCGGAGGACTTCGAGGCTCAGAAGGCAGGATTGATCCAGTCCGACCGCGCCAAGCCGGATGACTTCTTCTTCGATTGGAACTTCAGCCTGGCCCCGGAGCAGCGGGAGTTCAGGGAACCGCAGACGATCCCCGTCACAGAAACTCATGAGGATCGGCTGGAGATGCTGGCGCGTCCGGAGTGTCAACAATGAGCAGGGGAATCCTCTCGCGTGTCTCTCGCCTCGAGGCGGCAGCGTTCACCTCCCGGGGCGCTCGTCCCTGGCGCCGGATCGTTGCCCGTTCCCTAGAGGAAGCAGAAGCGAAACATGCCGTTCTCATTGAGGCCGGCGACGTCTCCAAGGACGACAATGCCGTGTACCGGATCATTACGGGAGTTTCCCGCTCTCAGGAGGGGATTGCCCCATGAACCGGACGACACGCAGTCGCTTGGCAAAGCTGGAGGCCTCCGTCTCCCATTCTGACGGTGTGGTGCACGTCATCCCCACTCACACAGATGAGGAGTTTCACGAGAAGCGGGCCGCCTTCCTCGAGGGACATGGCGCCCGCCCTGGGGACGT
>NZ_JAGPUP010000506.1:0-38228 GCF_018069605.1 Microvirga sp. HBU67558
GCGTTCACACCCACGTAGAAGCCCGTCCAGGTGAACACCGGAACAGCGGCAACAATCGGAGCCGGGGGAGCGGAGCGAACCGGCAGGTCCGCAGCGGAAGCGGCTCCGGCAAAGCCGAAGAGAGCGACGCTGGCGAGAAGAATCTTCTTCATGGTTTCTCTTTCCTAATCGATGTCATGCGGGCTCGACCCAATTTTCGTTGGGTCACGCCAAGCACTGTCCGTTTATAGAGCGACAACCGGTCGAGGGCTGTGACCTCGCAACCACAGCGGCCGAGAACCACCGTGGCAGGATTGTGGCGGCAATGTGCGAGTTTCCCCTTGCGCTATCGCCGGAGTCCATAACGCCCAGCTTGGCCGTTGGTTCGACCGCGAAGCGAAAAAATGGCATTTTCTTGGCCACTGCTCTGATTTGTCGTGATGTCGTTACATTTCAAGGGATCAATCATGAATAAAGCCGCTCTCGTGACCGGCGGTGCGCAACGCATCGGTCGGCGAATCATCGAACGCCTCGCCGGGGAGGGATACGCGGTCGCCATCCATTGCCGGCGCTCGACCGACGAAGCGGACGCAATGGCAGCCCGCATTCGGGAGCAGGGGGGACAGGCCGCAGTCGTTCAGGCGGACCTCGCGGACGGCGCCGCCGTCGAGCGTCTGGTTCCGGAGGCGGCTCGGGCCCTGGGAGCCCTGACGCTCCTCGTCAACAATGCGTCCGAGTTCGAGCCGGACGAGGTCGAGACGCTCTCGCAGGAACGCTGGGATCGGCACTTCGCCGTCAACCTGCGGGCGCCGGCCTTCCTGGCCCGCGACTTCGCCCATCAGCTTCCTGCTCATGAGCACGGGTGTATCGTCAACATCGTCGACCAGCGGGTCTGGAAGCTTACGCCGCAGTTCTTTTCCTACACGCTGACGAAGGTCGCGCTGTTCACCGCTACCCGGACCATGGCACAGGCGCTGGCGCCGCGCATCCGCGTCAATGCCATCGGGCCAGGGCCGACGCTGTCGAACGTCCGGCAGGGCGACGATGACTTCGCCAAGCAGAGCGAGGCGATCCTGCTCGGGCATGGCGGCACCCCGGATGAGATCGCCGACGCGGTTCTCTACCTCGCCGGGGCCCGCAGCGTAACCGGCCAGATGATCGCCGTCGACGGCGGTCAGCATCTGGCCTGGGAGACGCCAGACGTCGTCGGCATCAGGGAGTGAGCGCGATCGCCGAGATCAGGCGGCCGTAATCCGGCTCTTGACGGTGGGTGGTGCGGCGGTAGCTGAAGAACCGTTCCTCGTCGGAATAGGTGCACAGGCCGAGATCGGTAAAGGCCGCAATGCCGGCGGCGTCCAGCCGGGCACCGATAAAGCCCGGAAGGTCGAACATGGCGTGATCGAGCCTTTCTGCCTTGCCGAGGAAGCGCTCATGGCCGGGTGCTTCCTCGCCGAAGCGTTTGATGAAGTCCGGACCGACCTCATAGGCTTTCTGGCTGATCGTCGGGCCGAGAACGGCCACGATCCTTTCGCGCCTTGCCCCGAGCTTTTCCATGGCGGCGATCGTGGATTCCAGCACCCCGGTCACGGCGCCGCGCCAGCCCGCATGGGCGGCCGCGATGACCCGCGCCTCCGCGTCCGAGAACAGCACCGGCCCGCAATCCGCCGTAGTGATGGCGAGGGCGAGGCCAGGCGTCGCCGTCACCATGGCGTCCGCCCTGGGCCGCTCGCCCCGCCAGGGCCCTTCCACGATCACCGCATCCGGCGAATGGACCTGATAGACGCTGATCAGGGCATCCGGCGCGATCCCGACAGCCTCCGCCATGCGGCGACGGTTCTCCTGCACCCTGGCGGGTTCGTCCGAAGACCCGATGCCGCCGTTGAGGGACGCGTAGATCCCCTCCGAGACGCCGCCCTGGCGGGTGAAGAAGGCATGGCGGACGTTCGGCTGTGACACGAGGGCGGGCGCTTGAATGAACATGGCTCGATCTCAGGAGGAGGGGGAGAGGGCGGGCAATCCGGGGACGGCCTCGATCCCCTCATGTGTAACGGCCAAAACCTTAAACAGATCACCCATGCCCGTCGGCCCCTGCTCCGTCAGGCGCGCCAGAGCCCGGTCGATGTCGGCCGCCTGGGCGGGGGTTGCACGCGCTTTCAGGGCGGATGCGCGCGCCTCGATCCCGAGGCTCCGGAGGAAGTCGCCCTGCGCGACGAGGCCATGGGCACGGGTCCTGCCGGCCACGGCCGCCTGGGCGAGACGGTGGAAATCCACATGGGTCGTGAGATCCGCTTCTCCGGGCTCCTCCAGAGGATCCACGGGCTTGTGTCCCTTGAGAGCCTGCAGGGTGTCGCCGAAGGCCGGACCCCAATAGCCGTAATCGACGATCAGGGCGGCGCCCGAATCCCGCTCGAGCCGCCGGGCGAGTTCACCGATGACGTCGATGGAGACGCCCGGCCATTCAAGAATGTCGCCGGGCTTCAGGGGCCTGCCGAGGGCAGGTTCCGGCTCCGGGCGCAGGCCAAAGATCAGACGTCCGCCGTCGAGGCCCACGAGCCGCTCGCACCAGCCACGCTCGGTGCCCACGAACTGGCGTACCGGCAGGGCGTCGAAGAACTCGTTGGCGACGAGCAGGGTGGGACCCGGGGGGACGTCCTCGACCCGGTCGTGCCACGCGACGGAGAAGCCCGACGAGGCCAGGGTCGCCTGCTGCTTGCCTCGCAAGGAAGGACTCGTCTCGACGAGATGCACGGTGGAGGCCGCCTTGAAGTCGGGCAGGAGCCTCGTCGCCCGCAGCAGGTCCGCCATCAGCGTGCCGCGGCCTGGCCCCAACTCGACGAGCCGGCACGACGCGGGACGCCCCATGCCGTTCCAGGCCTCCAGCATCCACAGGCCGATCAGTTCGCCGAACATCTGGCTGATCTCGGGAGCCGTGGTGAAGTCGCCGGCGGCGCCGAGCGGGTCGCGGGTGGCGTAGTAGTGCGTCAGGCACAGGCCCATGTAGCGCTCGACCGTGATCGGTCCCTCGAGGGCGATCGTCTCGCGCAGTCTGTCCCGCAGCGGGCTCACGCGGCCTCGACCGCTTTGCCCGGGCGGGTCAAGCCGCGCACCGCCATGACGATGAAGCCTGCGCCCACGAGCGCCATGGGAATCGACAGGAGCATGCCCATGGTGATGCCGCCGCTCAGCCCCTGCACCGAGGACCCGAACAGGAAGCCGAGCTGTGCGTCCGGCTCGCGGAAGAACTCGCAGACAATGCGGGCGACCGCATAGCCCAGCACGAAGATGCCGCCGAGAAGCCCCGGCCGGCGGAAGCCGAAGGCGCGGGCCGCGACCGCCATGACGATGAAGAGGACAAGGCCCTCGCCGAACGCCTCGTAGAGCTGGCTCGGATGCCGGGGCACCGGTCCGGCATGGGGGAAGACCACCGCATAGGGGAATTCGGGGGCGGGGCGGCCCCAGAGCTCGCCATTGATGAAGTTGGCGATGCGCCCGAAGAACAGCCCAATGGGCGTGACCACCGCGGCCATGTCGAGCAGGGCGAGCGGGTTGAGACCCCGGGAGCGGGCAAAGAGCACGATGGCGAGCACCGCCCCGAGGAAACCGCCATGGAACGACATGCCGCCGCGCCAGATGGCGAAGATCTCCAGCGGATGGGACAGATAGGAGGCGAGATTGTAGAACAGCACGTAGCCGACGCGTCCGCCCAGCACGACGCCGAGCGCCACCCAGACGATGAGGTCGTCCACGTCCATCGGCTTGGGCTGCTTGAGACCGTCCCAGAGGTCGGCCTTGGCTGCAAGACGCTTGGCATAGAACCAGCCGCCCAGGAGGCCGGCCACATAGGCCAGCGCATACCAGCGGATCGCGAAGGGGCCGATGGAGATCGCCACGGGATCGATGATGGGAAAGGAGAGAGGCATGGTCGGCCCTTGATCGAACGGGTTGCCATTGGACCCGCAGGGCCCGCATCGTCAACCCTGTTGCAGTTTGTGGCGAATGCGCCCATGTGTGACGGACCAGCCCCTGACGGCTCCCCGAACGCTGCGGATTTGAACCCATGACCCAATCGTCCAACCGGATCTTCGATGAACTCGCCCGCTTCGCCACCGATGCCGCGGGCGCGGCCCAGGGCGTCCGGCGGGAGGTCGAGAGCGTGGTCCGCAGCCAGTTCGAGCGCCTGATCAAGGATATGGACGTCGCCACCCGCGAGGAGTTCGAGGTTCTGCGCGAGATGGTGGTGGCGGCCCGCGAGGAGAACGAGCGGCTGGAAGCCCGGGTGAAGGACCTCGAGGCGAAGCTGGCCTCCACGGCCGGCGTCAATCCTGCGACCCCTTGATCGAAGCGGGAATCCGATCTGCGCCTGACGCGGACCTCCTGTTGTGGACAGGTGAATCCGGCGCATTGTGACGAGGGCGGAAATCTAAGACTGTCGATTCATAAGCTGATTCGAGGCGATCACGGCGGAAGCTCGGAATATCGAAGGTATTTCGAGTACTTCTTTCGAGTAGTATTCGGATCAACGCAATGGTGTTGCCCGATGTGTTTACCATAATCGGACAATCAAGCGTCCAGGATCGACATGTCGCAGATTCATCTTGAAATCGATCGTTCGGAACATCCTCTCGATGTGGTCGAGCGTCTCGCTTCCCTGCGGCACTGGATCTTCGACCGGGCCGAAGCCGACGAGATGTCCATCTCGGTGGCAGGCCGCTGGGCGGATTACGACGTCGCCTTCACGTGGATCGAGGACGTGGAGGCGATGCACATGGCCTGCGCGTTCGATCTCAAGGTTCCCGAGCGGCGCCGCCAGGAGGTGCTTCAGCTCATCGCCTCGGTCAACGAACAGCTCTGGGTCGGGCATTTCGACCTGTGGAGCACGGAGAACGTGGTGATGTTCCGGCATGCGCTTCTGCTGGCGGGCGGGGCCGATCCCACCGACGGCCAATGCGAGACCATGCTGCGGGTCGCAGTGGAGGCCTGCGAGCGGTATTTCCAGGCCTTCCAGTTCGTCATCTGGGCCGGCAAATCGGCCCGCGAAGCTCTCGATTCCGTCCTGTTCGAAACCGAGGGCGAGGCTTAAACCTGCCTCGACAGGGCAGGGCGCGCGTGAATAGAGTGCGGCCTCCCGCATTCATTCCGTCAGGTTAAGCTCATGTCGCCGAACCCCTCGCATCTGCCGTCGTCCCTCATCCTCGTCGGTGCCGGCAAAATGGGCGGCTCCATGCTGGAGGGCTGGCTCAAGGTCGGCATGAAGCCCGACGGGGTTTCCGTTCTCGATCCGCGCCCGTCCGACGAGATGACGCGGTTCTGCCAAGCGAACGGCATCGCGCTCAATCCGGCCAGTCCCGCTCCCGCGGATGTGCTGGTCCTGGCGATCAAGCCGCAGATGCTCGACGCCGCCGCTCCGAGCCTGAACGGATACCTCGGGCCTCAGACCCTCATCGTGTCCATTCTTGCCGGCAAGACCATCGGTGATCTGCGCTCCAGGCTTCCGGCCGCCGGTGCGATCGTGCGCGCCATGCCGAACCTTCCCGCCAGCATCGGGCGCGGCGCCACCGGGGCCGCCGCGAACGACGCGGTGAGCGAGGCGCAGCGTCTGATGGCCGATGCGCTGCTGAGCAGCAACGGCATCGTCGAATGGCTGCCCTCCGAAGACCTGATCGATGCGGTCACGGCGGTGTCGGGTTCGGGCCCGGCCTATGTGTTCCATCTGGTCGAATGCCTGGCCGAGGCCGGAACGGCCGCCGGACTTCCGCCTGACCTGGCGCAGCGTCTTGCGCGGGCCACGGTCACGGGCGCGGGAGAACTCCTGTTCCAGAGCGAGTCGAGCCCCGCGACGCTCCGGCAGAACGTCACCTCGCCGGGCGGCACCACGGCGGCGGCGCTGGAGGTGCTCATGCGCGACCCAGACGGCCTGAAGGCGCTCATGCGCGAGGCGGTAGCGGCCGCCAAGCGGCGGGCGGAGGAACTCGCCGGCTAGCCTTGGTCCAGGTGAGTCTTGAGCGAGGTCAGTCTTGAGCGAGGTCAGTCTTGGGCTTCAACCGATCCGTCCCTAGATAAGCATCAACGGCATATTTTCAGGAGATCGATCGTGACCGCTGACGTACCCACGGACAAGCGCAAGGCCATCGTCGAGGCGCTCATGGACCTCGCCGCCCGACGCTCCTGGCACGAGATCGAAATCAACGACGTCGCCAAGGCCGCCGGCGTTTCGCTGGCGGAATTCCGGGATCTCTTTCCCTCCAAGGGCGCCGTGCTCGGCGCGCTCTCCCGCCAGATCGACCGGCAGGTGCTGGAGGGGACAACGGATGACCTGGCCGGGGAACCCGCGCGAGAGCGCATCTTCGACGTGCTCATGCGCCGCTTCGATGCGCTGGAGCCCTACAAGCAGGCCCTGCGCCGGATCGTCCGGGATCTGCAATACGATCCCGCCTCGCTGGCCGCTCTCAACCAGGTGGCGCTCAACTCGCAACGCTTCATGCTGGCTGCGGCCGGCATCAACACGGAAGGGCCGCTTGGAACGCTCAAGCTCCAGGGGGCGGTCCTGGTCTATGCCAACACCATGCGCACTTGGCTCGACGACGAGGATCCGACGCTCGCCAGGACCATGGCGCGGCTCGACCGCGAATTGCGCCGCGGCGAGCGCATTCTGGAAGGCGCCGAGGATCTGCGCCGCCTGAGCGCGCCGCTGCGCGCGGTCGGGCGGGCCCTGATGCAGGGGCGCCGGGCGACCCGTTCGGAGACACGCCGTGCCGGCGAGGGCAACGGCGATGCGCAGAATCCCGCAGCGGCGATCTGACAGAGGGCCACAGGGGCAGACATGGATCAGGCGAATGCGGCAACGGCGCCCATCACGTTCGACGATTTCCTGAAGGTCGATATCCGCGTCGGCCGGATCATGACCGTCGAGCCGTTTCCCCAGGCGCGCAAGCCGGCGTTCAAGCTCACCATCGATTTCGGACCCGAGATCGGCATCAAACGTTCCTCGGCGCAGATCACGGTGAATCATTCACCGGAAGATCTCGTTGGGTCGCTGGTGATGGCCGTGGTGAACTTCCCGCCGCGCCAGATCGGCCCGTTCATGTCGGAGGTGCTGACCCTCGGCGTGCCCGACGCCAAGGGGAACGTGATGCTGATCCGTCCGGATCGGGACGTGCCGGTGGGCGGAAGGCTGTACTAGGCCGATACGGGCGTCGCCCGACCGATCCAGAACGCACCCCGTCATGGCCGGACCTCCCAATACGGAAAGGCGCTGCGCTTCAAACAGCCGGGATCACCGGCACAAGGCCGGCGATGACGAAGGTGACCTGGCGGCTTGGTCGATCGCGTTCGGCAGCCCGCTGCACGTCCTGCGAAACGACGCCCTGTCTTGGAGAATCTATGCCGGCAGCCGCACCGTGGCACGCAGGCCGCCGAGTGGGCTTTCTCCCAGCACGATGTCGCCGCCGTGTGAGCGGGCGACGTCGCGGGCGATGGCAAGGCCCAGGCCCGATCCGCCCTCATCCTGGTTGCGCGCTTCGTCCAGGCGCACGAAGGGCTTGAAGACCTCCTCACGCAAGGTGGGCGGAATGCCCGGCCCGTCGTCGTCGACGTGCAGAACGAGCCAGCGCGTTTCGTGATTGGCCGTGATCTCGATCCGGTCGCCATGCCGGGCCGCATTCGACACCAGGTTGAACAGGAGGCGGCGGAACGCGTCGGGCCGCACCGTGATCATCGGGTCGCCGACGATGTCGAGCTCGGTCACGTGGCCCTGCCGCTCGGCGTCGGACTGCACCTCTTCGAGGAGCTGCCGCAGATCCGTCGCGACCGCCTGTTCGCCCGCGTCGCCGCCTTCACCGCGCGCGAAGGCAAGGTACCCCTCGAGCATGCGGCTCATTTCGTCCACGTCGCGCTTGAGATCCTCGACCTCCGGGGTCTCACCGAGAAAGACGAGCGAGAGCTTGAAGCGCGTGAGGATCGTGCGCAGATCGTGGCTGACGCCGTTCAGCATCGTGGTGCGCTGCTCGATGTTGCGCTCGATGCGCCGCTTCATCTCCAGGAAGGCGTGGCCGGCCTGACGCACCTCGCGGGCTCCGCGCGGGCGGAACTCGATCTCGCGGCCCTTGCCCAGGGCTTCGGCGGCTTCCGCAAGCCGCAGGATCGGCCTGATCTGGTTGCGCAGGAACAGAATGGCGATGCCGAGCAGCACGAAGGACGAGCCGCCCATCCAGACGAGGAAGATATGGGAGTTCGACGCGTAGGCCTGGCTGCGCCGCGCGAGGATGCGCATGACGTTGCTCTGATCGAGCTTGATGCGCACTTCCACATAGCTCGAGCGCCCGACCGTATCGACCCAGTACGGCCGGTCGATCTGGCGCCGCAGCTCGTCGGTCAGGGTCTCGTCGAGAATGTCGAAGAACGGCTTGGGCCCGGGCGGCGGCAGGTCGGTGTTGCGCAGGATGTCGACGTCGAGCTGCAGGCGCTCCGACGCGATTCGGGACAGGGTGCTGGCATCCTTGTCCTGGGGATAGCTCTCATAGATGTCGATGAGCGCCGCGATGTCGGCCGTCACGGCCGAGGACAGGCGTCGCGTGACGAGCTGATAATGCCGCTCCATGAACACGTAGGCGACGACCGATTGCAGCAGAATGACGGGCGCGATGATGATGATGAGCGCGCGGGCGTAGAGCCCTTTCGGCAGGAAGCGGCCGAACCAGCGCGCCACGTGGTCAAGAGGGGAATAGCGCAGGGTCGCCCCGATCTTCATCGATCGATCACGAGGCGATAGCCGATCCCCCGCACCGTCTGGAGGAAGATCGGATTGGCGGGATCGGTCTCGATCTTGCGGCGCAGCCTGTTGATCTGAACATCCACCGTCCGCTCGTTGGCCGCGAGACCGTTGCCGGCGAGAGCCTCTCGCGGCACGTTGTCGCCCGCATGGCTGCCGAGGATGGTCAGGATTTCGCGCTCCCGCTCGGTGATGCGCACCACCTCGTCGCCACGCCGCAGCTCGCCGCGGTCGAAGCGATACGAGAAGGGGCCGAAATGAACGACCTCCGGGACATCGGCGGCCGCCGCGCCCGGCGCGGAACGGGTGCGCTTCAGAATATTGCCGAGGCGCAGCAGCAGCTCGCGCGGCTCGAAGGGTTTCGGGAGATAGTCGTCCGCGCCGATCTCGAGGCCCGTGACCCGGTCGGAGGCATCGGCCCGCGCCGTGAGCATCAGAATGGGCACCTGGGAATGCTCGCGCAGGCTGCGGGCATAGTCGAACCCGGTTTCCCCCGGCATCATCACGTCGAGCACGAGGGCGTCGAAGACGAAGTTGCCCGCCTTGGCCCGTGCCTCCGCGGCGCTGGCCGCCGCGGTCACCCGGTAGCCGTTCTCGGTGAGGAAGCGGGTCAGGAGGTCGCGCAGGCGGCGGTCGTCGTCCACCACGAGGACGTGCGGGGCGTGGTCGGGAATGTCGATGCGTACATCCATCGGGCTTCGAGCTGCTTTATCGGGCCCTGCTTATCAGGTTTTGCCCGAGCCGAATACGAGCTGCTTCACATGGCTCCTGTCGTCCGGATCGATGAGGCGAAGGAGATAGCGGCTGACCGCTTCCTTGACCTCGGGCTCCATCTCGGACAGGGCCCGCATGATGCGGCGGGTCTGCAGCTTGGCGAGCTTCAAGGCCAGATCGTGGCCCTGGGGGGTGGCGAAGAGCAGCCGCTGGCGACGGTCCGAGGTGCCCATCCGGCTTTCGATGAAATCCTTCTCGATGAGCTCCTTCAGTACGCGGTTGAGGCTTTGCTTCGTGATCCGCAGGATGTCCAGGAGTTCCGCGATCGTCAGGCCGGGCTGCCGGCTGACGAAATGGAGAACCCGGTGATGGGCGCGCCCGAAGCCGTATTCGTCCAGGATCCTGTCCGGATCGCTGACGAAGTCGCGATAGGCGAAGAAGAACAGCTCGATGAGGTCGTAGGCCGGCTGCTCGGACAGGATGTCGTTGCCCGTTTCCTTGCCGGATTGCTGAGCTTTCAAAGCCGGAATTGCGTCTGGCACCATCTGTTCCCAATTTTTATGTCAGCCTTGTTGACATATCTCAGGACGATTGTTACTCGTCAAGCCGCTTCCGCGAAATGAATGAAATTGAAATCGTCAGGAAGCGAACCGGAAATTACACGGCCCCGGTTGCCACCAAGGTCGGCATTCAAGGAGAAGAACGATGTCCGCGACCCCCTTCGATCAGCGTGATGGATGGATCTGGTACGACGGGCAGATCGTACCCTGGAAGGATGCCCAGCTCCATGTCCTGTCGCACGGGCTTCACTACGGATCCTCCGTGTTCGAAGGCGAGCGCGCCTATGGCGGCGAGATCTTCAAGTCGACCGAGCATTCCGAGCGCCTGAAGAAATCGGCCCAGATCCTCGACTTCGAGATCCCCTACACGGTGGCTGAGATCGACGCGGCCAAGCGTCTCGTGCTGGAGAAGAACGGGCAGAAGGACGCCTATCTGCGTCCGGTCGCCTGGCGCGGCTCGGAGATGATGGGCGTCGCCGCGCAGGACAACAGGATCCACCTCGCCATCGCGTCCTGGGAATGGCCGAGCTATTTCGACCCGGCCCAGAAGATGAAGGGCATCCGCATCGACATGGCGGAATACCGCCGGCCCGATCCGGCCACGGCGCCGTCGGCCGCCAAGGCGGCAGGCCTCTACATGATCTGCACCATCTCCAAGCACAAGGCGGAGCGGAAGGGCTATGCCGACGCGCTCATGCTCGACTGGCAGGGCCGCGTGGCCGAATGCACCGGCGCCAACGTGTTCTTCATCCGCGACGGCGTCGTGCACACGCCGATCGCCGACTGCTTCCTCGACGGCATCACCCGCCGCACGGTGATCGACCTCGCCAAGCGCCGCGGCTTCGGGGTCGAGGAGCGCCGGATCATGCCCGAGGAGCTCTCCAGCTTCAACGAGTGCTTCATCACGGGAACGGCCGCGGAAGTGACTCCGGTATCCGAGATCGGTCCCTATCGCTTCCAGCCCGGCAACATGACCAGGGTGCTGTTGGAGGACTATTCGGCCGAGGTTCAGCCCAAGAGCAAGGCGGCTTGAGCCTGTCCCGCTTCTCATAGGCCTCTCGGCGATGCCCGGCCTTGTGCCGGGCATCTCCGTTTCCAAGGCGGTTCAAAAATCCTCCGCGTCGGGAATGCGGTTGAAGGCGATCTTCGCCCCCGCGTAGCCGCCGGGGATCGTCACCCACGGGCCCCAATGCAGCAGCGTCCTGCGGTGGGCCACGTTGAGCTGATCGGCCAGGGTCGACAGGTGCTCCATGCGGCGCTTGAGCTGAGCCTCGGGCGTCTGGCCGAACAGATCCTCCTCGATGTCCGCCATGGGTACTAGGTCGTGCAGCGCAACGTGCACGCTGCGGCTGCGACTCATCTCCTCCCGCTCCGCATGGAGAAAGAGGCGGCTCAAGGAGCCCAGCAGGGACGGGTCGTCCCGGGTCGGCTGGAAACGCTCCTCCCCGTACCACCCCGCGCTGTTGCGGTCGGTGAGCCACAGGGCGAGCGCCCGGGCCGAGAACCCGGCCCGGCGCATCCGAGCCGAGGCCTTGGCCAGGAGAACGCGGGCCGCCGCATAGGCGCCGTTGAGGGAGCGCCACTCCGCCGGCAGGACGCGCCCGTGCCCGAACATCCGCCGCCGGGTCTCGGGGCGCTCCACCGTATAGCCGTGCAGCCCCATCCAGAGGCGCTCCCCCTCGACGCTGCCCCAGAGGCGGCGCAGCTCCTTGGGCTGGAGACGCCAGAGCGCCGCCATGTCGCCGACGCCTGCACGGGCCAGGCGGGCGGCATTGCCCCGGCCGATGCCGGGAACGTCCGTCAGGTCAAGAGCGAGCAGACGGCCTGGCAGGTCGTTCGGGTGAAGCGCCACGAGGCCGTCGGGCTTTTCCATTTCGGCTGCGATCTTGGCCAGAAGATCGTTCGGACCGAGGCCAACCGAGCAGGTGAGGGTGGGGCCGATGCCGTGGGCGATGGCCTCCTTGACGCGCTGCCCGATGTCCAGTGCCTGCGGCCACTCGGCAGGCAGGAGCGCGCAGAGCATCTCGTCGATCGAGCAGATCGCCTTGACCGGTACGACCGTTTCGATGGCCCGAACGATGGCATGGTGCAGGGCCACATAGGCCTCGTGTCGGGCGGTGACGAGAACGAGGTCGGGACATTGTCTGCGGGCCTCGCGCACGAAGGTGCCGCGCTTCACGCCCAGGACCTTCGCCTCGCGGCTGACGGCGATGAGACCTGTATGCTCGGAGTCGACCGGGATCACCCCGACAGGTCGGCCGCGCAGATGCGGCTGAAGATGCTGCTCGGCGCTGGCGAAGAAGGAATCGAAGTCGACATAGAGCCGCTCGAGACCCGTCGGTTTGCGCATCGCCGTCCACCTGCTTTCCGTTGTCGGAACGAATCAGGAACATAAGCGTGGCGGCGAGTCGAGAGCGAGATCTGTGGATAACGGGGAATAATCCGCGGGAGTAATCCGCCTTTCCTTGAGGAACCAATGCTCTGCGCGCGTGTTCCTGTTCTAGAACAAAACATGAACAATAGGAGTCCCGCATGTCGTCCCATGGTAAAACGCCGAGCCGCTCCGCGGTTAACCATAAAGCTTCCGCAGAGGCAGCCAACCCGAAGGTCAATCCCGACCCGTCCGACAATCAGATCAAGGACCCGGACGAATGGGTGTCCGGCGACGAGCCGATGACGGGCGCCCAAGCGTCGTATCTGAAGACCCTGTCCGAGCAGGCGCACGACCCGAAGGCCTTCGACCCCGATCTCGACAAGGCGGAAGCCTCGAAGCGGATCGATCAGCTGAAGCAGAAGCAGGGTCATTGACCATTCGCGATCGAGCGTCATGGTTGGCCCCGCGGCGGCCATGACGGGTGTTTGATGGCAGGCAAAGGACGCTGCATCCGACGGCTTGGCCGGATTCGAACGGCCATGCCCTTCCGCAACCCTATGGGCATCACCACATTATCCCCTGGGAGCATTGTGCTCCGAAGGGATGTAACGAAGACGATGATGAACTTTGCTTCTCGCCGCAGCCGAGTGATGGTCGCCCTGGCGGCTGCCCTGGTCCTCGCCGGTAGTGCGGCGGAGGCTCGCGTCGGGCGGGGGAGCGGCAGCTTCGGATCGCGCGGCGCACGCACCTATACGGCCCCGCCGGCGACCCGCACGGCGCCCGACGCCGCGGCCCCGATCCAGCGCTCGCAGATCCCGAACCAGGGCCCGACCATGTCCCGTCCCGGCACCCCGGCTCCGAACGTGGCGCAGCCGCGCCGCTTCGGCTTCGGTACGGGCCTGATGGCCGGTCTGTTCGGCGCGGGCCTTCTGGGCATGCTGTTCGGTCACGGCTTCTTCGGGGGCCTCGGCGGTCTCGCGTCGATCCTGGGCCTTCTGCTCCAGGTCGGCCTCGTGGTCCTGCTGGTCTCCTTCGCCATGAAATGGTTCCGCCGGCGCCAGCAGCCGGCCTTTGCCGGCCCGAACGGTGACCAGGGCTACGCTCGATCCATGGGCGGCAGCGTGCCGCCGACCGGCGGGCGCCCCATGGGCGGCGGCTTAGGCGGTGGTCTGGGCGGTCTCGGCGGTGCCCTTGGCGGCGCTCTCGGCGGCCGGCCGCAGCAGGCGCAGGCCCGACCGGGCGTGCGCGACGAGATCGGCATCGGCGAGAAGGATTACGCGGCTTTCGAGCGGGGCCTCGTCGAGATGCAGGATGCCTATTCGCGGGAAGACGTCGCCAAGCTGTGGCAGCTCGCGACTCCCGAAATGGCGGGCTATATCCAGGAAGAGCTCAACGACAATGCGGCCCGCGGCGTCGTGAACAAGCTCTCCAACGTGCGCCTCAACCAGGGCGACCTGTCGGAAGCCTGGCGCGAGGGCGCCGCCGACTACGCGACCGTCGCGATGCGCTTCGGCATCACCGACGTCATGGCCGACCGGGCCACGGGCCGGGTGGTGGAAGGCGATCCGAACCGGGTCGAGGAGGCGACGGAGCTCTGGACGTTCCGGCGCGACCAGGGCGGTCCCTGGAAGATTTCGGCGATCCAGCAGGCCTAAAAGGCTCAATCACGAATAGGGAAGCGGCCGGTGCGAACCGGCCGCTTTCTTGTGTTCGACGTCTGTAGATGTCCCGCTCGCGCCGCTGTCATGGCCGGGCCGGTCCCGGGCATCCGCGCGGCGCTTCTCATGATCGGGATCACCGGCACGAGGCCGGTGATGACGTGGATCGGTCGCGAAAGGTCCGCAGAATGCGCTGGTTACTCGGCGGCCTGACGTCGGCCCGCATGAGAGCCCTCGCGCACCTCCTCGATGATCTTGCTCACGAAGGCGTCGAGATCTCCCGGGTTGCGACTGGTGATGAGACCCTTGTCGGTCACCACGGTCTCGTCGCGCCATTGTCCGCCCGCATTGATCACGTCGGTCTTGATGGAGTGATAGGACGTGCACTGCTTGCCCTTGATCACGCCCGCCTCGATGAGCAGCCAGGGCGCATGGCAGATGGCCGCGACGGTCTTGCCCGAGGAGTAGAAGGCCCGGATGATCTCGAGCGCCTTCGGCTCGACGCGCAGCTTGTCGGGATTGATCTGGCCGCCGGGGAGAACGAGCGCGTCGTAATCGGCAGGGTTCACGTCGTCGATGTCCTTGTCCACCGACACGGTCTTGCCCCAATCCGTCTTGTCCCAGCCGTAGATCTTGCCGGACTTCATGCGCGATTTCGGAGCGGCCACTTCGACCGTCGCTCCCGCGTCCGACAGCTTCTCCTGCGGGACCGTCAGCTCCGACTCCTCGAAGCCGTCGGTGGCCATGATGAGGATTTTGGCCTGTTTGATGTCAGGCATGGTTGTCTCCGTCGTTGAGGGGGAAATCCCTCTGAGAACGGACGGGACAGGCGGCGGTTCCGACATGCGACGACGCGGAACCCTGACGGCGCGGTCCTGTTGACCCGATCAATGATGCCAACAAACGAGGAAGACGCGATGGTCAATCCAGGTGTGCCGACGAACGATCCCGTGCCCGGCGGCAACATTCCGAGCGAGGTGCCGCCCGGCTCCGTGCCCGACGAGGAACCGGATATCGGTCCGACCGGACCGCGGACGCCTTATCCGGTCAACGACCCGGGCATCACCGATCCGAAGGGACCCGGTTCCGAGCCGGATTACCTGCCGGGCAATCCCACCGATCCCGGCACGCGGTTCTGAGGCGGAGGATCCCGATCCATCACGAGCCGGCGGCGCTGTGCCCGCCGGCTCAGATCTCGATGATCGCGTAGGGCTTTCCGGTCGGCTTCTCGATATGCTTGGCGACGTTGTAGACCGGCTGCCCGCCGGGCGTGCGGCCTTCGAAGCGGCCACGATGGGCGTGTCCGTGCACGATGGCGTTGACCTTGAAGCGGTCGATGGTCTCGGCCAGTCGCGACGAGCCCAGGAACGGATAGATCTCCAGCGGCTCGCTTTCGATCGTCTCGGCGATGGGCGCATAGTGCAGGATCACCATAGAGCGCTTGGCGCGGACATGGCGCATGGCGTTTTCGAGCCGCAGGGTCTCGTTCATGGTCTCGTTGACGAACTGCTTCATGGCCGGCTCGCCGAAATAGCCCAGCATGCGCCGCCCGAAGCCGCCGGCGAAACCCTTGACGCCCACGAAGCCGACGCCGTCGATCTCGATCGATTGCCCGTCGAGCAGCTTCATGCCGGCATCGCGCAGGATCTGCGCCACCTCTTCGTGCGCGCCGCATTCGTAATCGTGGTTGCCGAGCACGCCGACGACCGGGATCGAGCAGGCTTTCAGATCCTGCGCGAGAAGCTCCGCCTCCTTGGGCTTGCCGAGATCGGTCAGATCGCCGGCGAGCACCAGCACATCCGCCTCCCGGGAGATTTCCCCGAAGAGCTCGCGGTAGGATTCGGCATTGTCTTCACGGACGTGAAGATCGCCCATGGCGGCGACCTTCATGGTCTGCTCTGGTTCGTCACTCATTCCGCCATTCACCTTCGCCGCCCACATCGGCGAAGCCCCATTGCTTGACATCGATCTCGTAATCGATGCGGGAGAACATCCGTCCGCGGCAGACCTTCATCTGCGGCGGCGGAAGATCGAGCTGCTTGGCGAGCCTGTCGAGAAGCTCGTCCATGACCCAGCGCGGAACCTTGTCGCGCTCGGACGGGTAGATCCAGCGGAAGTTGAGCAGGTGCATGAGCAGCACCTCCCAATGCACTTCCATGTAGGCGAGCAGGGCGTGCCAGTCGATTTGGTCGTGCGCCTTCAGGATCGTGTGCGCCACGTCGGCGCCGTCATAGCGGTGGCGCAGCTGGATGAAGCATTTCGACCAGACGAGCTCGGTCGGTCCGACGATGCGCACGGGCGAGCCGAAGACCTCGATCTGGCGTGCGCGCTCGAACCACTGGTCGCCGATCGGCATGGTGCCGTTCGACGAGGCGAAGATCACGTCGAAGAAGTACTGGCCCTTGAAGACCTTGCCGAGCCAGCGGTCATCCTCGATTTCGACGGAATAGCCGATGCTCTTGAAGTGGGACAGGACGCGCGTGTAGTCGCCGGCCTTGCAGAAGATGTCGAGATCCTTGGTCGGACGGGTGATGCCCGTATAGGCGGACAGCGCATAGGTGCCGGCCAGCAGGAAGGGCAGTCCGAGGTGGTTCAGCTCCCGAAGCGCTTCGGCATAGAACGCTTCGGATTCCGGATATTTGAGGGTGGGCTCCGCCTTGGCGTCCATCATCGGAACGCCCGGATGAGCTCCGGAAATGAGATCGGGATCGTGAACTGCCATGGCCTTGTCCAAGCGCGGCCGAGAATGCCCCGCGTTCGACAACAGAATGGCCGTAATGAAGTTCCTTGCCGGCCCAGCTTAATGGCGGAAAGGCGCGGGTGCCGCTCGAATCGGCTCCGGTCCTGCGCTTTCGTGGAGGACGGAGGGCCCCGGTCCGGCCTGCTCCGGCTCAATGATCTCCGTGCGAGACCCGGACATCTCGCGGAGAATTGAGGATCTCGAGCAGGCTCTGGGCGATGTGCCGGGCTTCGTCGTCTTTCAGGCGCAGCAGGAAAGGGGGCAACATCCCGGCCTGGAGGGCCACGACGGCCATGCCGTTCTCGTCCATGCCGACATCGATCGTCTGGGACGTCACGTCGACCATCTCCTCCGGCATCTCGTCACTGTCCTCGGAGGTCTCGCCGATGGCGGCGAGCAGCTGGCTCACGGCCCTGACCAGCGAGCGCGCGGCGTGGGGGTCCATGACCACGGCGGTCGATTGCTCGCCCTTCTGGAATGCCAGCTGAATGTTGTCGCCTTCGAGCGTGACGGAAATACCTGCCATGAGCGTCCTCGTCTTTCCCGTCCCCATATGGGGAGCACCTGCTTCGAGGGAAAGGCAAAGGCCTTGGTACGACAGATGTGCCTCGCCCCCAAGGGAAGAAGCGCATCCTGGTAAACTGGCGGTATGAGCCTCGGCGTCAGGTGCCGCCGCCCGAGGACCCGCCCGTGCGCCGGCGGGTGGTCCCGACAGTGCCGGCCCCGGCCGTTTCCGGCAGTCCCACGCTGCCGGCGCCAGCAGCGCCCGGCCCTGACATCATGGTGCCGGCGATGCCCGCATCCGCCTGTTGCTGGATGCGCAGATTGTTCTGCACGTGGGACACCCCGGAAATCGACTCGGCCAGGTCCTCCGCATGGCGCTTCTCGAAGCGGCTGCTCACCGTGCCTGTGAGGGTGACCTCCCGGTTCTCCACCCGCACCTCGATCTCGGAGGCATCGAGATGCGGATCCTCGGTGAGCCGGTCGTTCACATCCTCCAGGATGCGGGCATCGGAGCGCTGATAGCCCTTCGGGCCGCGGCCGCGATGCTGGCCGGCCTCGCGCATGTCCCTGTCGCGGCGGCGCTCCGCGTCCTCGTCGCCGAACCAGGACCGGACTTCGTCGCCGGCCCGTTCGAAGAAGCTGCGATCCTCGTTGTAATCGCGCGAGCCGCGCCCGAAGCTCTCCTGACCATAGCGGTCCTGGCCATGGCGATCCTGGCCGGAGCGATTGCGGCCGTAGCGGTCCTGCCCGAACTGATCCGGGTCGCGGCGGCGGTCGGAGCCGAAGACCCGGCGCTCGGAACCGCCGCGGTCGTCGCCCACCACGTCATGCCAGTCGAGCGCCGAGCCGCCGGTGCCGTAGCCGGCCGAATCGCCATAATCGCGCTCGCGAACATCCCGTTCCAGGCGCCAGCCGTCGTCCCCGCCGGAACGGGAGCCGCTGTCATATCCCGCGCGTCGGTTGCCGAAGCCGCGGCGGGCGATGTAGCCGTCGTCCTCGCGGTCGCGCTGGTCAAAATCCGGATTGCTGTAACGGCGTTCGTTGGCCATGAGAGCGCTCCTCATCGTGGGTGGCCCGAGGCCACCGGCTGTTGGTTTCGAGCCACCAACGTGAAGGCGCGGGCGAGTGTTCCTGCGAGTGTTCCTGCGAGTGTTCCTGCGAGTTTCCCTTCAAGCCCGGATCGTCGCCCGCCGGCGTTTTTGACCGCTGCCATTGAACGGTTGCGCGGGCTTTGCATTGACCGGAACGGGATTTTCCAACGAACCGAGGTTGAACGATGGCCGATCTGTCCGGATTGAGCGACGAAGCCCTGGCGGTTTTCGCCTTCGCGGCCTATCACGAACTGTCGAGCGGCCAGCGGGTCCGCAGCGTGGTCCAGAAGGACGGCGCCGGCCACAGGGCGAGCGATGCGGCCGTAGACGAACTCGACGGCCGCGGCCTCATCAAGGCGGACGGCCGGGAGATCGTCTTCACGCCGGCCGGCGAGGAAGCCCTGCGGGACATCCTGGGCGGCATCCGGGGCAGCCGCTAGAGCGGCCCGGAAATCGCCGGAATTCCAACCAGATTGCGTTTCGGCTCCAAAAGGGCCTTTGCCTTGTAATTGCCCCATCCGTGCCTTAGGTACAGGCCATCGACATTTGGCCGGACGACTGGGCTTCCCGCTTTGGCACTGCCGGGCGCACGTTCCTTCTCTACCATCTATCGACTAGCGGGTGACTGGCCTTGGCCCTCATCCACGTGCAATCGACAGTGAAAAGGATTTCCCATGGAACAGGGAACCGTGAAGTGGTACAACGAAACCAAGGGATATGGTTTCATCCAGCCCGATAACGGCGGCAAGGATGTCTTCGTTCATGCCACGGCGCTTGAGCGCGCCGGCATGCGTGGCTTGCGCGAAGGTCAGAAGATCTCTTACGAGCTTCAGACCGACCAGCGCACCGGCCGCCAGTCTGCAGTGAACCTGCAGAACGCGTAAGGTTTGATGCCGGAGGACGTGCCCTGCACGTCCTCTTGCATATGGCCGTTCCGGTTCAGGGGCGGCTTTTTTGTTATGAGGAAGGCTTTGCATGGCAAAGGAAGAACTGATCACCTTTGAAGGACTTGTGACCGAAATTCTGCCCGACGCGCGCTACCGCGTGCAGCTCGACAACGGGCACGAGGTCATCGCCTACACGGCCGGCAAGATGAAGAAGAACCGCATCAAGACCCTGGCCGGCGACCGCGTGACCGTCGAGATGTCGCCCTACGACCTCGAGAAGGGCCGGCTCATCTTCCGTCACAAGGATTCGGGTGCCTCTTCCGGTCCGCGTCCGCCGCAGCGCGGCAACCAGCAGTTCCGGCGTCGCTAAGACGGCAGGCGCCCCGAACCGGCGCGCCTGTCGATATCGAGAAAGTCCTGACGGCCCAAGGTCCGTCACGCGACCGCGTGCATCACCGACAGGGTGACGCGGTCGGGGCCGAGATCCTCCTCCATGTCGGTGAAGTGCATCAACTCGGCCAGCCGGTTGCGCGCGCGGTTGACCCGGCTCTTGATGGTGCCGACCGCGCAACCGCAGATCTCTGCCGCCTGCTCGTAGGAGAAGCCCGAGGCTCCCACCAGCAGCAGCGCCTCGCGCTGGTCGTGGGGCAGGCGGGCGAGAGCCTTCTGCAGATCCTCGAAATCGAGATGGGGCAGCTGGTCCGGCTGCACCGAGAGGGCGGCCGCATACTTGCCGTCCGCATCCTCGACCTCGCGGCGGCGCTTGCGGTATTCGGAATGGAACAGGTTGCGCAGGATGGTGAAGAGCCAGGCCTGCATGTTCGTGCCGGGCTGGAAGCGATCGATGTTGGCGATCGCCCGCATCAGGGTTTCCTGGACGAGGTCGTCGGCGCGGTCCACGTTGTTGGTGAGGGAAATGGCGAAGGCGCGCAGGTTCGGGGTCGCCTTGAGCATGGAGTCGCGCAAATCGATGTCGATACTCATGACTGCTGCTTCTCTCCCTTCACGCCGTCGAGCCGGTTGATGATCTCGATGAAACGGTCCGGCACAGGCTGCTCGCCCAGCGCCAGGGCATCGTAGAACTGGCGCAGGCGCTGGCCGATCTGGGCCTGAACCGAGGAGCTCAAGGCTGGGGATTCGGATTTTCGGAGGCCAGGGATCGGTTCTGGAATGTCGTGAGGCATCGCGTTCGGGTTCTTTTTCTGCATTGGGCTGTCCTGGTCCATCGAAGCGGCGACCTCCCGCAGGGGACGCGCTGACGGCGGCACCCCATCGCCGTGGAGCTAACGTCAAGCCCTTGTGATCGTTCCGCCCCGGAACCTACCCCGTCGGCGCTCATCCACAGGCAAAAGAAGCGGGAACTTTTTCTCTTACGGCCAAGTTTCCCTCGATGAACGCCGCCTCCGTGCGGTGGATCAGTGTAGAGGGAGTATCTCCATGGCAATCAGCACCATCCTGCTCATTCTCGTCATCCTGCTGCTCATCGGCGCGGTGCCGGCCTGGCCTTACAGCCGAGGCTGGGGCTATGGCCCGAGCGGGCTCCTGGGCGTGGTCCTGCTCATCCTCATCATCCTGCTGCTGATGGGGCGGCTCTGACGCTTCGGATTCCGGTCGGAACGTGAAGAGGGCGGCCGCGAAGGCCGCCCTTTTGCTTTGTCAGACGTGGGAGGCTCCCGTGGGGCTCGTGGTCGCCACGGGGCTGCCGTCCGGCCCGTTGCGGTGGGGGACAGGGGCCGGCCGGCGCTTCACGGCGGAACGGGAAAACGGAAAAAGGAGCGCCCGGACCCGTCGGGCCAGGGCGCTCCGGGAGGCTCAGGCTCAGTAGTAGATCGGGTGGCTGTTGTCGACGAGCGTGTCGCTGTCGACGATGCCGGCCACCTGGGCCGAGGTCGCGTTGCCGAACACGGCGGTGTTCGTCGCAACCTGGTCGATGGTGTTGTAGGAATCCTGCACGTTGACGCCGCCGAAGTAGTCGTGGCTGCTGTCGAGCAGGGCGTCCGCGTCGACGATGTTGCCGACCTGCGCCGAGGTGGCGCTGCCGCCGAAAGCGGTGTTGTAGGCGTCCTGGAAGATGTCGTTGTCGGAGAACTGGTAGTTTTCCATGGTGGGATCCTCTTCGTTAAGCGTTGCTCTCAAGACCGCCTGAGATGCTCTCTCCGTTGGCGATGATTGGACTGTGCCTGACGTTGCGGAATGCTGCTGTGAAGCGCTTCACACCTGAAAAATTCTTCGATTTTTTTGCGAGGGCCGCGCCGGCGGGCAGGCCTCCGGATGGGCCGGCAGCCGGGCGCGAACGCTCTGGCGGGCCGCTCCCGATGAGCCTACAATGGCGCATCGCCGGCAGGGATCTCCGGGCGCCGGCGGCTGAGGGAGATTCGGGCCCCCGCCGGCAACCAGGGGGAGCGTCATGCCCCTCGACATCTCGTACCAGCCCATCGGGGTTCTGATCGACGGCCACGACAGCGAGGGCCGTCTCGTTCTGGCCGGCGGGCAGCTCGCCGCCGTGATCGTGCGCCTCGACGGCGACGCCCACGAACCCGAATACAAGGGCCTCTGGCACCTGGAGGCGGGCTTCGGCAAATGCGACATCGGCGGCGCCCCCCTGTTCGCCACCCCCGACGAGGCGGGCGCCTGGGTCGAGCGGATCCTCACCGACGAAACCCCGTGAGACGGGCAGCCCGTTTCATGGAAGCCGTGGCCGGCACGGCGCGCCCGCCGCCGGGTTGCATGGCTCGTTGCATGCCTCGTTCCATGCAAGCTTTGGCTGACGAAGCGGCAGGCGGGTGCCATCCTCAGCCGGATGCGCGGGACATCGGGCACATGTCGCTCGCATTTACAGTTTAGCGGTTGCAAGCTGGTCCCGCGCTTAGCCGAACCCCACCGCCCCCTGCCACGTTCTCCCCATCCACCGGAGAACCGTTCATGCCCCTCGTCATCCAGGCCGGTCTGTGGGGTCTGCTCAGCGGGTCCGCCCTCGTGCTGGGGGCGCTGATCGGGACCTTCGTCAGGCTGCCGCAGCGGGTCATCGCGGCCGTGATGGCGTTCGGGGCCGGGGTGCTGATCTCGGCGCTGTCCTTCGACCTCATGGACGAGGCGTACCGGACGGGCGGCATCGTCTCGACTGCGCTTGGCTTTCTCGCCGGCGCGGCCGTCTATACGGGGGCGAACATCGTCGTGACGCGGCGCGGCGCCAAGCACCGCAAGCGCTCCGGCCATGCGGAGGATGCGCGCCAGGCCCACAGCAGCCAGGAGGGCAGCGGGCTCGCCATCGCGCTCGGCGCGCTCCTCGACGGCATTCCGGAATCCATCGTGATCGGGGTGAGCCTGCTCGCCGGCGAGGGGGTGAGCCTCGTGGCCGTGGCGGCGGTGTTCCTGTCGAACCTGCCCGAGGGGCTCTCGAGCGCCGCCGGCATGCGCCGGGCCGGGCGCTCCCGGGCCTATATCTTCGGCATCTGGGGCGGCATCGCGCTCGCTTCCGGGGTCGCGGCCCTCCTGGGCTACGCGGTGTTCGCCGAGACGGGCCCCGCCACCATCGCGTTCGTCACCGCCGTGGCGGCCGGGGCGATCCTGGCCATGCTGGCCGACACCATGGTGCCGGAAGCCTTCGAGACCGCGCACGAATTCGCCGGGCTGATCACGGTGGCGGGTTTTTTGGCGGCCTTCACGCTGTCGCGGGTGCTGGGCGGGTAGGGACGCCGCCCTTGGGGGCGCCCGCTCCACGTCATGGCCGGGCCTGTCCCGGCCATCCCGATGCTTTGAGGCGCGGCGTTCCAGATTCTCGAGATCACCGGGACGAGCCCGGTGATGACGGGGAGGGTCGGGCCGGGAGGCGGCCGGGTCCTTACTCGGGGATCCGCCGGGTGTAGTCCTCCTTCAGGCGGCTCCAGCTCTCCCAGAACGGCCTTGGCTCGATGCCGGCCGCGCGGGCGGCCAGGATGTCGAGATGGGCGTGCCAGCCGGAGCTGACATTGAGCAGGGTCGCCCGGTCGGGCACGCGGCGGTGGACCAGGGTCAGCAGCACCTCGGAGCCCTTGCGCTCCAGCTCGAAGGAGACGCCGCCGGTCGACCCCCAGGTGATGGCGAGGCGGTGGGGCGGGTCGAGCTCGGTGATGCGGCTCTCCATCCGGTGCTCCTCGGAGAAGCCCGGCGGGCGCTCGCCGGGCGGGTTGGTGAGCTCGTGGTTGCGCCAGACGAACTCGACCGGCGCGCCGACCTTGAGCTCCATCTCGCCCGCCGCGAGCCATTGCCGGCGCAGGTCGCTCTTGGTGAGATAGTCCCAGATCCGCTCGATGGGCCCGGGCAGCAGACGCTGGATCGTCAGGGTAGCCGGGTCGGTCAGCACCCCGTAGGGGCTGCGCTCCGCAAGATCCGTGGTCGCAAGGTCGCTCATGGTTTGTCTCCTTCGGGGGTTTCGGGTGTCCGGGCGTCCTCCTCGCGGAGGAGCCGTTCCAGCACGTCCAGACGGTCGGTCCAGAAGCGTTCGTAGATGCCGAGCCACTCATGGGCGCTCGCGAGCGGCCCGGGATCGAGGCGGCAGACATGGGTGCGGCCGCGGATCTCGCGCCGCAGGAGGCCGGCATGTTCGAGCACCTTGATGTGCTTCGAGGCGGCCGCGAGCGAGATCGAGAAGGGTTCGGCCAGCTGGCTCACCGTGCGCTCGCCGTCGGCGAGATCCCGCAGCATCCGGCGCCGGGTCGCGTCGCCGAGAGCGTGGAAGACGGTGTCGAGCTGAGGAGCCTGTAATTCAACCATGTGGTTGAATATAGAGGGGCCAAACGAGATAGTCAACCGGTTGGTTGAATGATATGCCCGTCGACATCTCCCACGTCATCACCGGGCTTGTCCCGGTGATCTCGATCCGGGAAGCGCCGAGTTTTTCCGGATTGGGATGGCCGGCACGAGGCAGGCCATGACGGGCTGGAGGTGTCATCTTCTCTCCAGACGCATGAAGCGTCCCGAGCATTCCGGCCTCGTGCCAAACCCTGTACATTACGTTAGGGAAGAAGGGGTCAGTGGGAGGATGCAGAGAGGATTCGATGCCCATATTCCTGGACCGGCACGACCTGAAGGGCCTGACCGCGGCCGACATCGCCGAGGCCCATCGCAAGGACCTGGACGTTCAGGGGCGCTACGGGGTGCGGTTCCTGACCTACTGGTTCGACGAGACCCGCGGCACCGCGTTCTGCCTCATCGACGCGCCCGACATCGAGACGGCCGGGCGGGTGCATGACGAGGCCCATGGGAACATCGCCCGCGACGTGATCGAGGTCGATCTCTCGGCCGTCGAGGCGTTTCTGGGCCGCATCTCCGATCCGCACCCGGCCGGGGCCTCGCCGGGGGCGATCGATCCGGCCCTGCGCACCATCATGTTCACGGACATCGTCGAGTCCACCGCCATGACCGAGCGCCTGGGCGATGCCCGCGCGGTCGAGATGGTGCGGGCGCACGACGCCATGGTCCGCCGCGCCCTGCACGACAACGGCGGGCGCGAGGTCAAGCATACGGGCGACGGGATCATGGCGGCCTTCGCCGACGCGACCGCCGCCGTGGACGCGGCGCGCGCCATCCAGCGGGCCTTCGAGGCCTTCAACATGGCGAGCCGCGAGAAGCTCAGGGTGCGCATCGGCCTCGATGCGGGCGAGCCGGTGGCCGACCACAACGACCTGTTCGGCGCCACCGTCCAGATGGCGGCCCGCCTGTGCCAGAGCGCCGAGCCCGACACCATCGTGGTGTCCGGGACGGTCACCGGTTCGCTTCCCACCCGCCTGCGCCTCGTGGATCTCGGAAGCCGGAGCCTGAAGGGCTTCGCGCAGCCGGTCGCCGCCTACGAGGTGGCGTGGCGGTGAGGGAAGGTCCGCATGGTCCCGGCGCCGCCACAAACGCCGTCATGACGGCGTTGTCCACGGGAGGACGGGCGCGGAGCGTCGGGTGATGGTCAGGGGACTGGTCTGGTTCGTGCTGTTCGGGGCCGCGTCGGTGGCGTTCTACCGGGTGAACGACCGGATCGTCTGGGACGTGTGCCGGCGCGAGAGGCGGCCCTATCCGCCGGCCTGGACGCTCTCGCCCTACTGGCAGTGGCGCACGATCGCGGGCGGCTGGTACGCGGATGCGCGCCGGGCCGGCCTGCTCCTGCCGAAGGCGGCCGCCACGGCCGCCATCCTGGCCGCCAGCATCGGGTCCGTGGTGACCGGCATCGTTAACGCCATGCCGGGATAGAGCATCGGACCCAAAAGTGGACCCACTTTTGGGATCGGATCCAATGGTCATTCCATGAAGTGGCGCATCGTGCGGCCCCTTGGGTCCGTACGATGCGTAAGGCGCGGCGCCTTACCGCCCCTTGCGTCCCTTGTATTTCGGCTTCTGGCCCGCGAAGCCCTGCGTCGAGCGCGCGGCCGGGCGTTCGCGGTAGTTGAGCGGCACCTCCCGGTCCGTGCCCGGGCCCATCTCGTCGAGGCCGGGCTTGCGCACCCGGGTGCCCTCGTCGGACCGGCCCTTGCCGGTCGGCCCATAGGCGTCGGTCTCCTCGTCTCCCGCCGTGGCGCCGTCGGGCGAGGGCGGCAGGCCCTTCGGCGGCAGGTTGGCGCTGCGGCCGTACTTGCGCGAGCCGCCGTACCGGCCCGCTTCCTTCTCCACGTCGCTCTGGCGCGCCATCGGGTCGTCGCTGATGGCGAGCTCGGTCGCCTGCAGGCGCTTGAGCTCGTCGCGCAGGCGGGCCGCCTCCTCGAATTCCAGGTTCGCCGCGGCCTCGCGCATGCGCTTTTCCATGTCGGCGATGACGGCCTTGAGGTTGTGGCCCACGGTCCTGTCGGCGAGGCCCGTGTCGACCGACACGTGGTCGCGCTCGTAGACGCTCTCCAGGATGTCCGCGATGTTCTTCTTCACCGATTGCGGCGTGATGCCGTGCTCGGCGTTGTAGGCGAGCTGCTTCTCGCGGCGGCGGTTGGTCTCCGCGATGGCGCGCTCCATGGAGCCGGTGATCTTGTCCGCGTAGAGGATCGCCTTGCCTTCCACGTTACGGGCCGCGCGGCCGATGGTCTGCACCAGCGAGGTCTCGGAACGCAGGAAGCCTTCCTTGTCCGCGTCGAGAATGGCCACCAGGGCGCATTCGGGAATGTCGAGGCCCTCGCGCAGCAGGTTGATGCCGATGAGAACGTCGAAGGCGCCGAGCCTGAGATCCCGGATGATCTCGATGCGCTCCAGCGTGTCGATGTCCGAGTGCATGTAGCGCACGCGGATGCCGTTCTCGTGCATGTACTCGGTGAGGTCCTCGGCCATGCGCTTGGTGAGCGTGGTCACGAGGGTACGGTAGCCGTTCGCTGCGAGCTCCTTCACCTCGTGCACGAGATCGTCGACCTGGCTTCGCGCCGGCCTGATCTCCACCACGGGATCCACGAGGCCGGTGGGGCGGATGACCTGCTCGACGAAGACGCCGCCGGTCTGCTCCATCTCCCACTTGGCCGGCGTCGCCGACACGTGGACCGATTGCGGCCGCATGGCGTCCCATTCCTCGAAGCGCAGGGGACGGTTGTCGAGGCAGGAGGGCAGGCGGAAGCCGTACTCGGCGAGCGTCGCCTTGCGGCGGAAGTCGCCGCGATACATGCCGCCGATCTGCGGCACGGTCACGTGGCTCTCGTCGGTGAACACGAGGGCGTTGTCGGGCAGGTACTCGAACAGGGTCGGGGGCGGCTCTCCCGGCTTGCGGCCGGTGAGATAGCGCGAATAGTTCTCGATGCCGTTGCACACGCCCGTGGCCTCGATCATCTCGAGGTCGAACTGCGTGCGCTGCTCGAGCCGCTGCGCCTCGAGCAGGCGGCCCATGCGGGCGAGCTCCTGCAGGCGGTGCTGCAGCTCGTCCTGGATGCCCTTCACGGCCTGCTGCAGGGTCGGGCGCGGCGTCACGTAGTGCGAGTTCGCGTAGACCTTCACGAATTGCAGGTCGTTGGTCTTCTTGCCGGTGAGCGGATCGAACTCGACGATGGACTCGATCTCGTCGCCGAAGAGGCCGATGCGCCAGGCGCGGTCCTCCAAGTGGGCGGGAAAGAGTTCGATCACGTCGCCGCGCACCCGGAAGGTGCCGCGGGCGAAGTCGCTCTGGATGCGCTTGTACTGCAGGGCCACCAGATCCGCGATAAGCTGGCGCTGCTCGATGCGCTCGCCCACCTTCACGGAGAACGTCATGGCCGTATAGGTCTCGACCGATCCGATACCGTAGATGCACGACACGGACGCCACGATGATCACGTCGTCGCGCTCGAGCAGCGCGCGGGTCGCCGAGTGGCGCATCCGGTCGATCTGCTCGTTGATGGAGCTTTCCTTCTCGATGAAGGTGTCCGAGCGCGGCACATAGGCCTCGGGCTGGTAGTAGTCGTAATAGGACACGAAGTACTCGACCGCGTTGTCCGGGAAGAACGACTTGAACTCGCCGTAGAGCTGGGCGGCGAGCGTTTTGTTGGGCGCCAGGATGAGGGCGGGGCGCTGCGTCTCCTCGATCACCTTGGCCATGGTGAAGGTCTTGCCCGAGCCCGTGACGCCGAGCAGCACCTGGTCACGCTCGGCCCGGCGCACGCCGTCCACCAGCTCGGCGATCGCGGTCGGCTGGTCGCCCGAGGGCGTGAAGTCGGATTTGATCTTGAACGGGATGCCGCCTTCCGACTTCTCGGGCCGAGGCGGGCGGTGCGGCACCCAGAGCGTGCCGTTCTTGAAGCGCGGGTCCCCCTCGGTGAGGAGCTTCGAGAGCGCATCGACGGTCGCCGACACGCCGGAGCCCGGGGACAGCTCGCCCAGTTCCTCGGCCACGTCCGGCCCGTCATCCGGCCCCTTGAGGCCGAGCTTCTTGGCGAGCGCCGGGTCGACATCGGCGATGTCGCCGTGGATGAAGGTCTCCTGCGCCCTCTCGGCGAACCCCTCGGCCGCCTCCCGCTCCCGGTTGACCGCCGGATTGAGGAGATCGGCCAGATACGGATCCAGCGGCTTGAGCTCAGGCTTGGACGCCTTCCCGGTGGAAAGCTTGGGCTTCTTGGGTGATTTGGCCATAGAACGAATATGGTACGAACGGCCGGGGAATGGAAGAGGAGAGGCGGTTATACTGTAGGCCTCTCGGCCTTCCGGCTCCCGCCTCTCACGGCCCTGACGAGCGGCACGGCGAGGTAGTGGACCAGCGGGATCAGCACGGCGCCGAGCACCAGCCCGAACAGTCCGGAGGCCGCCGCCGAGACGAGCCACTCCACCAGGCCCCCGAGCGCCGGAACGGCATGGCCGGCCGCCACCGCGATATCGTGGATGGCGTGGCCGAGGCCGGCGAAGCCGTAGCCTTCGAGGCCGTGGATGATGATGCCGCCGCCGACCCAGATCATGGCCGCCGTGCCGACGATCGCCAGAGCCTTCAGCAGGATCGGCATGCCCTTCACCAGGCCGCGCCCGAACGCGGTCGTCACGGGGGCCAGGAGGCAGTCCGTGTGCAGGGGGGCGTCGCCCTCGCGCCCCAGGAGGCGCGAGACCGGCCGGTCGGTGCGGGCGAGCGCCACGCCGGCATCGTCCGCCTTCACGATCAGCGCGACGCCGCCATAGACCAGGGCCGTGATGCCGATGCCCACCACGGCGAGCACGACCGCCTGCATCCAGGTCGATCCCGCCGGGAGGCTCGCGAGGGTGATTGCCATGATCTCGGCCGACAGGATGAAGTCGGTCTTGATCGCGCTGCTGACCTTCTCGTCCTCGAGATTGCGGGCCGGCTGGGTCGCGGCCCCGACTGCGGCCTCGTGCTCGTGGGCGCCGTGCGGGGACAGCGCCTCGAACACCTTCTCCGAGCCCTCGTAGCAGAGATAGGCGCCGCCGATCATGAGCAGCGGCGTGATCGCCCAAGGGGCGAACAGGCTGAGGAGGAGGGCGGCCGGCAGCAGGTAGATGAGCTTGTTCTTGAGGGACCCCAGGGCGATCCTGCCGACGATCGGCAGCTCCCGCGCGGCGGAAAAGCCCGTCACGTAGCGCGGCGTCACGGCGGCGTCGTCGATCACCACGCCGGCCGCCTTGGCGCCGGCCTTGGCCGCCTGGGCGGTCACGTCGTCGAGGGAGGCGGCCGCGACCTTGGCCAAGGCCGCAACGTCGTCCAGCAGGGCGATCAGCCCGATGCTCATGAGGGCTCCTGTCGAAAGAGGGGCGAGCGCGACGGCGGCTCGCCGAGCCACAGCTATCGCGCGGGTTCGGTCTCGACAACGCCCGACGCGAGGATTCGGTGCACAACGGCTCGGGTTGCGCCGCCGTTCCGCCTGTCATCTGCCTGTCATCCGCCTGTCATGGGCCAGGGGCATGAGGATCCGGCTAACCTTGACCGTCTCGCGGGAGATCCCATGCACCGTTCCCTCGTCGCCGCCTCTCTGTCGGCCGCTCTCCTCTCCGGCACCGCGCTCGGCGCCTCCGCGGCGGAGACTTTCGACCGCATCGCCAGCTTCCCCATCACGGCGAACCTGGCAAAGGACCAGGATCAGAAAAGCGACACGGTCGCCGAGATCATGTCGGCGAGCGAGGACGGCCGCCTGCTGGTCTACACGGACAGCCCGCGCAAGGCGCTCGGCTTCATCGACATCGCCGATCCGGCGCAGCCCAAGGCCGGCGGCACCCTGGCGGTGGGCGGCGAGCCGACATCCGTGAAGGTCGTCGCAGGCAAAGCCTATGTGGCCGTCAACACCTCCGAGAGCTTCACCAATCCGAGCGGCAAGCTCGTCGCCGTCAGCCTTGCCGACCGCAGGATCGTGGCCGAGTGCGCGCTTGCGGGCCAGCCCGACTCGATCGCCGCGAATGCCGGCGTGCTCGCCATCGCGATCGAGAACGAGCGCGACGAGGAGATCAACGAGGGCGCGCTGCCGCAGCTGCCCGCCGGTTCGCTGGTGCTCGCTTCGCTCAACGGCGACCAGGTCGATTGCGCGGCGCTGAGGACCGTGAGCCTGACGGGCCTTGCGGCCGTCGCCGGTGAGGATCCGGAGCCGGAATACGTGGACGTGTCCGACCAGGGCAAGGTCGTCGTGACCCTGCAGGAGAACAACCACATCGCCGTGGTCGACGGGAAGACCGGCACGGTCGAGGCGCATTTCTCCGCCGGCACCGTGGACCTCAAGGCCATCGACACCAAGAAGGACGGCAAGATCGAGCTCACCGGCTCCATGGACAAGGTCGAGCGCGAGCCGGACGCGGTGCACTGGATCGACGCCGACCGCTTCGTCACGGCGAACGAAGGCGACTGGAAGGGCGGATCGCGCGGCTTCACCATCTTCAACCGGGACGGCAGCGTCGCGTACGAATCCGGCACGAGCCTGGAGCACGAGATCGTGTCGCTCGGCCATTATCCGGACAAGCGCAACAAGAAGGGTGTCGAGATCGAAGGCGTCGAGACCGGCCGCTTCGGCGGCGACACTCTGATCTTCGTCGGCTCCGAGCGTGCCTCGGTCGTCGGCGTCTACCGCGACACGGGCGCCGCGCCGGAACTCCTGCAGGTTCTGCCGACCGGCATCGGGCCGGAGGGTCTGCTCGCCATCCCGTCGCGCAACCTGTTCGTGGCCACGAGCGAGACCGACCTGCACGGGGACGGCGGCGCCGCCCCGCACGTGATGATCTACCAGCGCGCCGAGCGCGCGGCGCCCGCCTATCCGACGATCCGCTCCGCCAAGAACGCCGGCGGCCTGCCGATCGGCTGGGGCGCGCTCTCGGGCCTCGCGGCCGACAAGACCGAGGCCGGCCGGTTCTACGCGGTCACCGACAGCGTCTATGGGGCCGCCCCGCGCATCCTCACCATCGACGCCACAAGGAAGCCCGCGCTCATCACGGCCGAGACCCTCGTGACCCGAGGCGGAGCCGCCGCGGAGAAGCTCGATCTCGAGGGCATCGCCGTGGCCCGCGACGGCTTCTGGCTCGCCTCCGAGGGCAACCTGGAGAAGGGCGTGAAGAACCTCCTCGTCCGGGTCGACGCCAAGGGGGCGATCCAGGAGGAGATCACCGTTCCGGCAGAGCTCGAGAAGGGCGCGAAGAACTACGGCTTCGAGGGCGTGACGGTCACCGGCTCGGGTGCTGACGAGACCGTGTGGCTCGCGGTGCAGCGCGAATGGGCGGACGACGGCAAGAACGCCGTGAAGCTCCTCGCCTACAGGCCGTCGGACAAGAGCTGGCGCGCCGTGCGCTATCCGCTCGACGCCGCGCAGGCCGGCTGGATCGGCCTGTCGGAGATCACGGCCGCGGGCGACCGCGTCATCCTCATCGAGCGCGACAACCAGATCGCCGAGAAGGCGGCGGTCAAGAAGCTCTACGCGGTGTCCCTCGCCGACATGAAGCCCGCGGCGCTCGGCGGCGAGCTGCCGCTCGTCCAGAAAACGCTGGTGCGCGATCTCCTGCCCGACCTGAAGGCCGCAAAGGGCTACGTGCTCGACAAGGTCGAGGGCTTCGCCATCGACGCGGCGGGCGACGCCTACATCGTGACCGACAACGACGGCGTCGACAATTCGTCCGGCGAAACGCAATTCCTCAAGCTCGGGAAGCTGTGACGCTTCGCCCAGAGAGTGTGTGAAGAGAGCGTGTGAAGGGAAGGGCCGCTGAACCGCGGCCCTTTTCGTTGGTGGGGGCGGGGGTTCAGGCCGCCTTGCGGGCGAGATAGCGGCCGTCTGCCGTCATCGTGATGCGGCCGTAGCGGACCAGGGTGGCGAGCGCCTGCTCGATGCGCGGCTCGATCCGCTTGCCGCCACGCCTGAAGCCGCGCGCCAGCGCGGCCGCATCCATGGGGCGCCCGGCGGAGAGGAGCGCGTGCTCGACGGCGAGCGAATCCTCGTGCCGGTCCTTCGGGAAATCCGGCAGGGCACGGTCGATCGTCACCACGGTCGCGCCGAGGTCGAGCTCGCCGGTCTTCGCGGCCGCCGCGCCCTTGGCGAAGCGCGGGATCTGGTAGTCGGGCCTGAGCCAGCGCACGAGGCCCGACGCCTCTTCCCGGGCCCGCTCGGCATTGAGCGCGACGAGCCGTTCCAGGATCTCCTCGTCGGAGAGTGTGTCGGGCCAGCCATAGGCCTGGAACACCAGCCGGTCGAGGTCTCCGTGATAGCTCTTGAGCGTGCCGATCAGCCCCTCGTCCTTGATCCGCTCCTCGTCGGGCGTGAGGGCAATCGTCCCAGCGTCATCCCCGGCCTTGTGCCGGGGATCCCGACGGCTCGAGGCGCCGTGCTCGTTCGATCGGGATGAGCCCAGCCTTGACGGGGAGGTCGATGCCGCGTCCATCGCCTTCAGTTTCTCCAGCACGTTGTACATCTGCGTCAGCGTGAGTTTTGGGTGCTCGGCCTGACGGGCTTTGCGGAAGGCGTCGAGTTCCTCCGCGACGGCGCGGATTTGGGCTCTGAGGGCCTCGGGCGGATCGGGGAAGGGGAAGGGGTCGAAGCAACTGGACTTATTGTAGCGCGGTCGATCTTCGAGCGTGCCGCCTTGCCCGAGCGCCCAACTCATATGCAGCTTCGATGACAGAAAGCCGAGATGTAGAGGATCGGACGAGGCAATGGCGACAAGCATGTTGTCTGGTAGGATCGATGCATCGAGAAACTGAAAAATCCGGTGCTTCGCAGTCTCGACCGTCGCGATGTACCGAGGCAAGCCGTCTAAGGCAGGGCGCAATTCGCGGCGGGACTCGCCGAAAGTCCACCAATTCAGCCGATACGTGTCGCGATTGTTGCTGTCCCTCTCGGGCTTCACTGCCGAAAGTATGTGATGGTACACTTCGGGGTAACTTTGGCGAACTTCCTCGGACTTCAACCCGAATAGATCAATCACCATCACCCCCCGTGGTGTTGCGGTTAGGTCGCGCCCGTTGCGGTAAGGGCGAATGTGCTTCTCCAGCCCTGATCTTTTTCCAAGGCCGAGATGTGCGGCCTCTTCCGGTGTCACGATGAAGCCTGAACCATGAAGTGAAACGCCTCGTGAGCAGAGACCTTCATTGGCGAGAAGCGGTGCAACCGAGCCGACATCAGTACCTACCGTCAAGTCAACATTGACCCGCCCGGCACGTTCGACGAGTTCAACCACAGGCTCATCCGTATCTAGCCCGCTCTCGCGCATCACCTCGTACAGCACACCATCCCGCTCACCCTTCTCCGCCACCGTCATGGCGATCCGCACCGCCGCCGAATCCGCCGCTGCTTTCGTCCAGGGATGATCCGGGATCGCCATGACGAGCGACACTGGAGTCTTGCCCTCCATGCGCTTCTTCATCACGCGGCGGGAGAATTCCTGCGTGATCGAGTTGGTGGTGACAAACCCGAAGCGGCGCAGGGGTGAGTTCTTCGCGGTGAGGAATTCCGCCGCACGGTCCCACCAGTACATGACGAAATCGGCCGAGTCGTTCATGTGCCTGTGCGCGGACCAGAGCGCTTCCGTGTAGGCGTCACCCAGACGGGCGCGCAGATCCTTACCGCCGATGAACGGCGGATTGCCCACGATGAACTCTGCGTCCGGCCATGCGGGCCGGCGCGCGGTCGGGTAGGTCTCGACCCGTTTGCCATCCTTCTCCACCACATGCGGCACGGGATAGCCGTCCCAAGTCAGCACGGCGTCGTAGCCCTGGCGCCGGCCGAAATTGATGTTCTCGAAGGCGCGCAGGATCGGCTCGGACGGGTGGCCGGTGCGGTTGCGGTAATGCTGCTGCAGATAGCCGATCCACACCACGAGCTCGGCGATGGCGGCGGCGCGTGGGTTGAGCTCCAGGCCGAGGAACTGGTGCGGGTCGACGGTCTCCCGGTCGAGGCCCATGCTCTCGGGCTCGCCGAGCTGCGCCAGGGTCTCCAGCACCTCGCCTTCGAGCTTTTTCATCAGCTCCAGCGACACGTAGAGGAAGTTTCCCGTGCCGCAGGCGGGGTCGAGCACCCGCGTGGCGCAGAGCTGGCGGTGAAAGGCGCGCACGATGGCGATCGCCGCATTCTCGTCACCCGTCTCCTTGGCGTGCTCGGCCTTGCGCAGGGCATTCTGCCAATCCTCGCGCAGGGGCTCCATGACGGTCGCGTCCACGAGGCGCTGCACATAGGCGCGCGGCGTGTAATGGGCGCCGAGCTTTCTGCGCTCCTTCTTGTCGAGGGCTTGTTCGAGAAGCGTGCCGAAGATGGCGGGATCGACCTCGGTCCATTGAGCCTTCGACGCTTCCCACAACTCGCCGATTTCCTCTCGGCCGAGCGGGAAGGCTCGTGCCTGCTTGAACAGGTTTCCGTTGAAATAACGCAGATGTTTCTTGAACAGGGAATAGAAACGTCGCTCGTGCTGCGGCTCGTCCATCTTCACCCAGAGCTCCTCAAGCAGGGGGGCGAAGGCATCGGGGTGGTCGATGCAATCCTTCAGCAGCTGCGTGAACGCGCCTTCGGGCAGGAGCGCCACATCCTCGGCGAACATGGTGAAGAGGCAGCGCATGAGGAAATGGGCCACGTCCTCCGCGTCGCATCCGCGCTCTTCCAGCGCCTTGCTCACCCCTGCGAGGCGCTTGGCGATGTCGCGGGTGACGCGGGAGGCCTCCTTCGACGGGTCGAGCGAGTGCGGCTCCTGCCAGACGCGTGCGAGAAGAGCGCGCGTCTTCTCCTCACGCAGGTCGTGAAGATAGATGCGAAAGCCGTTGCGGTCCGGGAAGTGGCTGTAGGCCCGGCCGGTGCCGCTGAAATCCGCGTAGAGCTCCAGGCAATGGCCCACGTCGCAGACGATGATGAAGGGTGGGGCGGGGTGATCCGCATCGAGCAGGAACACATAAGACTCCGCCTGCCGGCGCGCGTTCTTCATCATGACGTCCCAACCACGGCTGATGCTGCGGCGGCCCAGGTTGGCCGGCTCGTCAGTCACAGGTGCGAGTTCGCCTCGTTCCACCTTTCTTCCGTCAGGCAGCCGCGACTGCTTGGCCTCGAGGATGAAGGCGTTCTTCCTGTAGAGATCGATGCGCTTGGGCGCCGCGGTCGCATCGCTGTCGCGCGGGCGGACGGCGCGCTCGAACACGTAGTCGTTCCGCTCCCGCGCCTGGCCGGACGGCTCGGGGCGCGGCACGCCGATGACGTCGCAGAGCTCCGACAGGAACATCTGGTAATTGGCCCGTTCGGCGCCGCCCTCGCAGGCGGTCCATCGGGCGATGAAGGCGTCGACGGCGTGGGAGGAGATCGCGGAAGAGGGCATCGGCTACGTTTCTTGATAACGTAGCACAACCACCGCGTGAGAAACCTCGGCGCAATTGTCTTTTAGAAGAATACCCTAAGGTAAGATTGACTTCCCGATGGACCGGGGCTTTGCCGCAGGCTGGCTTTTACCTCGCGCGTGAGGCGCCGCCCGGACCGCTCTGTCCTGTCGCCGAGACGACATCAAGCATCGCGCCGGTGAGGCAGAGGGTCGGGCTGTCGGGCTTGGGGAAGAGGGGCCTCCGGCCAGGAGGCGGAAGGGTTCGCCTGCAAGGTCCTCGCCCTGCGTGAGGGCCGGACGCAGGGCGGACGGGGTGGGGTCAGGCGGTGAACGCCGTCGGACCCCTCAGATAGGCTTCGATGCGGTCGATCTCGACCTCGGTCTCGTCCGGCGACGGAGCCGCGTGCAGGTCGGGTTTCGCCGGGGCGACGGGCAGGGGCTCGACCGGATCGTTGACCGGCGCGAGATCGTTCAGGGCCCGGTGCACGGCCTGAAGCAGCTCGCTCTGCTCGTCATTGTCCGGGTTCTCCGGGGGCAGGCGCGGAGTCATGGGATCCTCCTTTGGGATTAGGCCGGAGTATTAGCCCGATCCATGTCACAATTAGGGCGCCGTCGCCGTGCGGGCGACGCCGATTCACAGGGAAATATCCCGTCCGATGCCAGCTCCGGGCAGCCTCGCGGAGAGTTGATGCCCGGCGCCTCAGACGCGGCGCCTCGGGCGTGGCGCCTCAGACGCAGCTGCGCCCCATGGCGTTGAGGCCCTCGTCCAGGAGGTCGGCGAGATTCGGGATGCCGATGAGCCAGTCGGCGGTGGAGAGCGAGCTCGCTTCCTCGCGCTCCCGGGCGAGCCGCACGGCGGCGCCCCATTCCTCGGGCTCCATGTCGCCGCGGCCGATATACACGAGGGCGATCAGGTCGGCGCGCTCGTCGTCGTTGAGGCCCGCGATCACGTCGCGCAGCTCGTCCTCGGTGGCGTCGTCCGGCGAGGCGGTGAGGGAATCGATGCTGCCGTCGTCGATAGGGTTCGACCCCGACGCCGGATCGGTGATGCCTTCCTTCACGTCGATGGCCCTGACCCGGAGAATGAGTTCGCAAACCTTGTCGAGCGCGATATCCATAAAACCCTCGTTGTGATGAATCCGGGGATGAATCGTGACGGAACTGACAGGGAAACCCGGAAGACGGCATTCGGTTCAGCCGGATCAGGCGCCCCTGGCGCCGAAAGGATGTTGCCCCTAAGCTGTGGAGGATCTGGGGTGGTTTCATGCGTCGGTTGATCGCTTCCTGCATGCTCGGGCTCCTCGTCGCGCTCGGCGCGGCCGCGCCGTCCCTCGGGCAGACGGCCGGTCTGGCGCAGCAGCGTCCGGGCCGGACGGACGTCTACGTCCTCTCCTTCGGGCTATGGGGCCCGCAGAGCGTATTCGAGAGCGAGGCCCGGGGGGCGGCGCGGATCCTCGAAGCGCAGTTCGACGCGAAGGGACGCTCCGTCGTCCGCTCCAACACCAAGCGCCGGGCCGGGGCGACGCCGCAATCCCTGATGGCGGCCGCAGCGGCGGCCGGGCAGGTTCTCGATCCGGCCGAGGACGTCGTGGTGCTCGTCCTCACGTCCCATGGCGGCCCCGACGGCATCGGGCTGGTGTCCGGGCGCGACGCGCGCCTCGTCACGCCGGGCGATGTGCGGCAGCTCCTCGACCGGACCCGGGCGCAGCACCGGGTCCTGATCGTCTCGGCCTGCTATTCGGGCATCTTCGCCCGGGAGCTGGCCGACGCCCGCACCCTCGTCATCACGGCGGCCGCGGCCGACAGGCCGTCCTTCGGCTGCCGCGACGGGGCGACCTGGACCTATTTCGGCGATGCCTTCTTCAACCGGGCCCTGCGCGGCGAGCGCCGCCTGGACATCGCCTTCGAGCGGGCCCGCGGCCTCGTGACGGATCGGGAGCGGCGGGAAGGCTTCGACCCGTCCAACCCGCAGATCGCGGGCGGCTCTCAGGTGCTGCAGCGTCTCGGCGCGCGGTAGCGCGGGGGATGGCAGCGAAGGCAATGCAAAAACCGGATCCGTGTCGGGATGGCGGGTCCTGACATCCTCCCACGTCATCACCGGCCTTGTGCCGGTGATCTCAATGCGATGAGGCGCGGCATTCGAAGAGATCGGGATAGCCGGCACAGGGCCGGCCACGACGGAAGGGGCTCACCATAAGGCATGGGTCCGATGAGCCGTCCTTAGAGAGACGCGTCCATCGGGACGCTTGACACGTCGTCCCGAAGGAATAGGGCAGGGGCACCTTTCCCTCACGTGCCGGTCCCTTCCATGAGCCCCCATACGACGCCCGTCCTGATGCTGATCGCATCGAACGTCTTCATGACCTTCGCCTGGTACGGGCATTTGAAGTTCAAGACGTCGCCCCTCTGGATCGCCGTCATGGCCAGCTGGGCCATCGCCTTCGTGGAGTACTGGTTCGCCGTTCCGGCCAACCGGATCGGCTCGGAGGTCTATTCGGCGGCCGAGCTCAAGACCATGCAGGAGGTCATCACCCTGGTGGTCTTCGCGATCTTCTCGGTGCTCTACCTGAAGGAGCCGCTGGGCTGGAACCACCTCATCGGCTTCGCCCTCATCGCGTCGGGCGCCTTCTTCATCTTCCAGGGACGCTGACGGAGCTTCGACGGCCGATGCAGGCCGGTCACCTTCCTCGCTCCCTTCTCGCCGTCATCACCGTCCTTCGTCATCACCGGCCTTGTCCCGGTGATCCCGATGGCTTGAAGCACTGCGCTTTATCGTATCGGGATGGCCGGGACAGG
>NZ_JAGPUP010000507.1:0-39294 GCF_018069605.1 Microvirga sp. HBU67558
GACGCCTCGCGAGCGCGCCCCTCGAAGGAACCGATCTGCGCCATGATATAGCTTAGCTTGATCGATCTGTCAAGAACAAAGTGAGAACATGACCTCACCAGCTCGAGCTCACCCTCTCATCCTCACCCGCACGTCATCACCGGCCCTGTGCCGGTGATCCCGATCCGTAAGGCGCTCTGCTCTTCCAATCGGGATGGCCGGGACAAGCCCGGCCATGACGTGGTGGGTAGTCATGACGTAAGGGTGTCAGGACGGACCGGAGGTTGCGACGAGGGGCGAGTGATGACTTGGAATGGCCCGCCCAGCCAAAACGGCGTGGGGCGAGCACGGCGGGAGTCCGCGATCGGGACGGCGGCACCCGCTCATTGTCCGTGCCAAGAACGGCCGGCGTGACAGAAAGCCATCGACCCGCCGGCCTGTTTCGCGCATAGATGGGGCCATGCCTTTCCGCCTGTTGCGTTTCAGCGTTCCGATCCTGGCTCTTGCTCTGTCCGTCGTGGGCTGCGGCTACATTCCCCGCCAGGTGGCCGGCCTGCCGTCCGACAGGCCGTGGGATGCCCTGCCCCTGCGCAAATGGCTGGCCGAGGACCGGGCTGAGCCGGTGGCCCTGGCCTTCTGCGCCCCGCCCGAATGCGGCCCGGGTCTGGCGGTGAGCGTCATCCGCCTGACCGGACAGGATGCGGATCTCACGGATGCCCTCCTGAAGGATCCGGAGCGACTGGCCCGGGCGCTGCGCTCGCCGGTCGGCCGGGACAGGCCCGTCAGAACCAGGATCACCGTGGCGCGCCTCAAGGATGCGCCCTACCCGGGCTTCGTGATCGATCTCGCGCCTGCCGATGGCAGCAAGCGGCCGGCCTACGGGGCCGCGCTCGGGCGTCGTTCCGGGGCCGATCTCGAGGTCGTCCTGGTGATCGGCGAGGCGCCGGATGCGGTGCGCGAGACGGCCAAGGACGTCGCTGCCCGCGAATTAGGCACATGAATCCGCGCCTGACGCATGTTCCTGCATTGAACCGACAGCCACTTCACCGGATCATGCTCTCGCGCATCTGCGAACAATGGACCCGGTTTTCCGCTTTCGATGATGCGACGCTTGAGGGATCCAGCATCGGATAAATCCCGAAGGTACAAAATCACTTCTGGGTCCGATGCTCTAGCCCGTTGTCTCCTGCGGCTAAATTCTTTATGGCCTTGGCCAAATCTTAACAGCCCGAGGCCCCCATGAAAGCGCGTGTCACCGTGACCCTCAAGAACGGCGTTCTCGATCCCCAAGGCAAGGCCATCGAAGGAGCCCTCAAGTCGCTCGGCGTCGAGGGCATCGACGGCGTGCGCCAGGGCAAGGTCTTCGACATCGAGCTCGGCACCACGGACAAGGCCAAGGCGGAAGCCGCCCTCAAGGCCGCCTGCGAGAAGCTCCTCGCCAACACCGTCATCGAGAATTACCGCGTCGAGATCGCGTGAGGCTCCCATGAAATCTGCCGTCATCGTCTTCCCCGGCTCCAATCGCGAAGGCGATGTGCTGCGGGCGCTCCAATCGGCCGGATCCCAGGTGGAGAAGGTCTGGCATGCCGAGACCGAGCTGCCGCAGGGCACGGATCTCGTGGTCCTGCCGGGAGGCTTCTCCTACGGGGATTATCTGCGTTGCGGGGCAATCGCCGGCCGCGCCACCGTGATGGACGCGGTGCGCGCCCATGCGGCGCGGGGCGGCCTCGTGCTCGGCATCTGCAACGGCTTCCAGATCCTGTGCGAATCCGGGCTTCTCCCCGGCATCCTGATGCGCAACGCCAATCTCAGGTTCATCTGCCACCGGCAGTTCCTGAGGGTCGAGCGCAACGACACCGCCTTCACCCGGGCCTATGCCAAGGGCCAGGCCATCGACGTCTGCGTGGCGCATGGCGAGGGCAATTACACGGCCGACGCGGAGACCCTGAAGCGGCTCGAGGGCGAAGGCCTGGTGGCGTTCCGCTATTCCGACCCCCAGGGCCACACCACGCAGGATGCCAACCGCAACGGCTCCATGAACTCCATCGCGGGCATCTATTCCGAGAAGCTCAACGTGCTCGGCATGATGCCCCATCCGGAAAACCTGATCGAAGACCTCGTGGGCGGCACCGACGGACGCGGCCTGTTCGAGAGCCTCGTGTCGTCCTTCCCCCGCGCCGCCTGATCCCTCCAGATTACGAGACCCCGATGATCCGCAACGACGTCGCCATCACCCCGGAGCTGGTCAAGGAGCACGGGCTGAAGCCGGACGAATACGAGCGCTTCGTGAACCTGATCGGCCGCGAGCCGACCATCACCGAGCTCGGCATCGTGTCGGCCATGTGGAACGAGCACTGCTCGTACAAGTCCTCCCGCATCCACCTGCGCGGCCTGCCCACGCAGGCTCCCTGGGTCATCCAGGGTCCGGGCGAGAACGCCGGCGTGATCGATATCGGCGACGGACTGGCCTGTATCTTCAAGATGGAGAGCCATAACCACCCGTCCTTCATCGAGCCCTATCAGGGCGCGGCGACCGGGGTCGGCGGCATCCTGCGCGACGTGTTCACCATGGGGGCGCGGCCCATCGCGTCGCTCAACTTCCTGCGCTTCGGCGAGCCAGACCATCCCAAGACCCCTCACCTGGTTTCCGGCGTGGTCGCGGGCATCGGCGGCTACGGCAATTCCTTCGGCGTGCCGACGGTGGGCGGCAGCGTGGGCTTCGACAAGCGCTACAACGGCAACATCCTGGTCAACGCCATGGCGGTGGGCCTCGCGCGCACCGACGAGATCTTCTACGCCAAGGCGACGGGCGTCGGGAACCCGATCGTCTATCTCGGCTCGAAGACCGGCCGCGACGGGATCCATGGCGCCACGATGGCGTCCGCCGAGTTCGACGAATCCTCGGAGGAGAAGCGCCCCACCGTTCAGGTCGGCGACCCCTTCGCCGAGAAGCTCTTGCTGGAGGCCTGCCTCGAGCTGATGAAATCCGGCGCTGTCATCGCCATCCAGGACATGGGCGCGGCGGGCCTGACCAGCTCGGCCGTCGAAATGGGCGCGAAGGGCAATCTCGGCATCGAGCTCGACCTCGACAAGGTGCCCTGCCGCGAAGAAGGCATGACCGCCTACGAGATGATGCTCTCCGAGAGCCAGGAGCGCATGCTCATGGTGCTCAAGCCCGGCATGGAGAACCAAGCCGAGGCCATCTTCCACAAGTGGGGCCTGGACTTCGCCGTCATCGGCAGGACCACCGACACCCTGCGCTTCGTCATCAAGCATCAGGGCGAGGTGAAGGCCGACCTGCCGATCAAGGAACTCGGCGACGAGGCCCCGCTCTACGACCGCCCCTGGGTGGAAAGCCCCCGGCAGCCCGTGATCGCGCCCGACAGCGTGAAGGCCCCAGTGTCCGAGGCCGAGGCGCTCCTCAAGCTCGTCGGCTCGCCGGACCAGTGCTCGAAGCGCTGGGTCTGGGAGCAGTACGACCACCTGATCCTCGGCAACACGGTCCAGACGCCGGGCGGCGACGCCGCCATCGTGCGGGTCGAGGACGGCCCGAAGGGTCTGGCGCTCACCACCGACGTGACCCCGCGCTACTGCGAGGCCGACCCCTTCGAGGGCGGCAAGCAGGCGGTGGCCGAGGCCTGGCGCAACATCACGGCGGTCGGTGGCCTGCCGCTGGCGATCACCGACAACCTCAACTTCGCCAGCCCCGAGCGTCCCGAATCCATGGGACAGTTCGTCGGCTGCATCCGGGGCATCGGCGAGGCCTGCAAGGCGCTCGATTTCCCGGTCGTGTCCGGCAACGTCTCGCTCTACAACGAGACCAACGGCCAGGGCATCCTGCCGACGCCCGCCATCGGCGGGGTCGGGCTCCTCGATGACGTGACGGTGAACGCCTCCATCGCGTTCAGGCGCGAGGGCGAGGCGATCCTCCTCATCGGGGCCACCCGCGGATGGCTCGGCCAGTCGATCTACCTGCGCGACGTCTGCGGCCGCGAGGAGGGCGCTCCGCCGCCGGTGGATCTGGCCCTGGAGAAGCGCAACGGCGACTTCGTGCGCCAGCTGATCCGCTCCGGCCAGGTGACCACCGTGCACGACGTCTCGGACGGCGGCATCGCGCTCGCGCTCGCCGAGATGGCCATGGCGGGCCATGTGGGGGCCGAGATCACCGCCTATCCCGAGGGCTTCCCCCTCCATGCCTTCCTGTTCGGCGAGGATCAGGCCCGTTACCTCCTCGCCGTCGACGAGGATGTGGCGGCCGACATCCTCTACGAGGCGGGCGCGGTCGGCATCCCGGCCGTGACGCTGGGGCTCACCGGCGGAGATTCGTTGATTCTGCCGGGTCGGCAGGCCATATCCCTGAAGCAGTTGAAGGCAGCCCACGAAGCTTGGCTGCCGGACTACATGACCGGCAAGTCCTGAGGAGTTTGATCCATGCCCATGAACGCCCATGACATCGAAAGCATGATCAAAGCCGCCCTGCCGGACGCGGTGGTCGAGATCAAGGATCTGGCCGGCGACGGCGATCACTATGCCGCCACCGTCACCTCCTCGGCCTTCAAGGGGAAGTCCCGGGTGCAGCAGCACCAGATGGTCTATGCGGCGCTGCAAGGACGCATGGGAGGCGTGCTTCATGCCCTTGCATTGACGACCGTGGCACCCGACAATTGAGACGCGAGCCCGGCGCCTTGACCGTCGGGACGAAGGAGAATTCCATGGCTGACGCCAACCAGATCATCGACAACGAAGTGAAGTCCAACGACGTCGTGCTGTTCATGAAGGGCACGCCGCAATTCCCCATGTGCGGGTTCTCGGGCCAAGTGGTCCAGATCCTCAACTACCTCGGCGTGCCCTACAAGGGCGTCAACGTGCTCGAGGACGAGACCATCCGCCAGGGTATCAAGGACTATTCCAACTGGCCGACCATTCCCCAGCTCTACGTGAAGGGCGAGTTCGTCGGCGGCTGCGACATCACCCGCGAGATGTTCCAGGCCGGCGAGTTGCAGCAGCTCTTCGCCGACAAGGGCATCCCGGTCCAGCAGAGCGCCTGAGGCCGGCATTCCCCTTCAAGAGATGCGAGGCGGGGCGTTGGCCCCGCCTTTTTCATGCGCCCTCCGCAGATCAGGGGCGTCTTATGTCGCATTCCTTAAACGGCTCAGTTTCCGGCACAATGAATTGTGCTGAATGCAACAGAAGCGCCGCTCACCACAGAATAAGAAGGAGCGGCGAGAAGGGGCTGTTCCATGATCGAACCGGAGACGAATGTCGTTGCCTTCAAGCCGCGGTCGCCCGTGGCGCATCATCCCAGGAGCCTGATGGAGCGCATCTACGCGGCCGGCTCCCTGTCCATCCGGGCCGACGACCGGGCCACCAAGATGGCGGCCGTCATGCTGCAGGCGCTGGGCTTCCTGGTGATCGAGGAGATCCTGGCCGACGGCACGCCGCGCCGGCTCGAGCGCAGGGAGGCGAGGCAGGCCATGGACCGTCCCTGGCGCCTGTCGAAGCCGGCCTATTCCGGCACGATCGGCGTTCCGGACGGCGGCGGGGCGCTTCCGGTCTAGGACCGGCCTAACGCCGTCTTCATGAACGTGACGGCATCGGGCGACGCCCAGTGGGCCGGGCCTTTGAGCAGGGCGATCTCGCAACCCGCGGCATCGACCACGAAGGTGGTCGGCAGCCCCACCACGTGGCCGGATTTCTGCAGCACCTGCAGGAGCTTGCCCTCGGGATCGGCGTGGTAGGCCAGGTTCCTGATGCCGTTCTCCTGCAGCCAGGCCTTCGGCTTCTCGCGGTTGCGGGTATCCACATTGATGGCCACGACCTGGAAATCGGGGCCGCCGAGCTCGGCCTGCAGCTTGTCGAGGGCCGGCATCTCCTCGCGGCAGGGCACGCACCAGGTCGCCCAGAGATTGACCAGGATCGTCCGACCCTTGAAATCCGACAGGTTCATCGGCTGGCCCTCGGGGCCCGTGAAGGCGATCACCGGCGGCGGCTTCGGAGCATTGCTCACCCCGACGGCCGCCACCTCGCCCCTCGCCAGCGGCTTCAGGCGCTCTGAAGTCGGCCTCGAGGCGCGGCATTCGGCAACCCCCGCCGCCATGGGATCGCGGGGCGAGACGCCATACCAGGCCGCACCGGCCCCAGCGACCGCGAGAGCCGCGAGACCGAGGAGCCAGCCTGTTCGGGATTTCGATGAGTTCGGCATGCGCCGTGATGTGGCGCTTTTCGGCCCCGGCCTCAAGCCCGAATGCGGGAGCGCGGCCGTCCGTCCCATCACGAAAGCGTTGAGTGTTCAGCCTGTTGCAATCCTCACCTTGCCTCTCGCATCCGGCACCGCTTGCCGTTATGGTGCGGCCACGTTTCGGAGTCTGTAATGTCGTCCAGCCTGACCCTTCCTCGCGCCATCCTGGTTTGCGGCCTTCTCGCCCTCGGTCTGACCGCCTGCGGCCGTCGCGGCGCGCTCGAGCCGCCGCCGGACGCTTCCGCACAGGCGGCAGAGACCCAGACGCAGACCCCGGCGAGCGACGCCACCCTGCCCTCCCCGGTCGGCACGCCCCGCTCCCAGGCGAACCGGGGCTACACGATCCCGAACAAGCCGTTTATCCTCGACCCGCTGCTTTAGGCCTTTTCGATGCACCATTTCGCCTATCGTGACGGCGTCCTCCACGCGGAAGGCGTCGATCTGCGCCGCCTCGCGGACGAGGTCGGGACCCCGTTCTATTGCTATTCCTCGGCCACCCTGGAGCGGCACTACCGGGTCTTCGCCGAGTCCTTCGCCGATACGGACGCCTTGGTCTGCTACGCCATGAAGGCTAATTCCAACCAGGCCGTGCTCCGGACGCTCGGCCGCCTGGGTGCCGGCATGGATATCGTGTCCGAGGGCGAGCTTCGCCGCGCGCTCGCAGCCGGTGTGCCGGGCGAGCGCATCGTCTTCTCCGGCGTCGGCAAAACGAAAGCCGAAATGGCCTTCGCGCTCGAGAGCGGCATCCTTTGCTTCAACGTGGAATCGGAGCCGGAGCTCGAAGCGCTCTCCGAGGTCGCGCTCTCGAAGGGCCTGCGCGCTCCCGTGTCGGTGCGCATCAATCCGGACGTGGACGCCAAGACCCACGCCAAGATCTCGACCGGCAAGTCCGAGAACAAGTTCGGCATCCCCATTACCCGCGCCCGCGAGGTCTATGCCCGGGCGGCCGCTCTCAGAGGCATCGAGATCACCGGCGTCGACATGCATATTGGCAGCCAGATCACCGATCTGGCCCCCTACGACAACGCGACCGCGCTCCTCGCCGAACTCGCCCGCGACCTGATGGCGGACGGCCACCGGCTGCACCACATCGATCTCGGCGGCGGCCTCGGCGTGCCCTATCGGGAGGACAACGAGCCCCCGCCCGATCCGCAGGCCTATGCGGCGATCATCAAGCGCCATACCAGGGATCTCGGCCTCAAGCTCGTGTTCGAGATGGGCCGCATGATCGCCGGCAATGCGGGCGTGCTCGTCGCCCGGGTGATCTACGTGAAGCAGGGCGCCGACAAGCCCTTCGTGATCGTCGACGCGGCGATGAACGATCTCATCCGCCCGACGCTCTACGAGGCCCACCACGACATCAAGCCGGTCGTCGCGGCCGCCCCGGACGCGCCGCGGATCGTCGCCGACGTGGTCGGGCCCGTCTGCGAGACCGGCGATTATCTCGCCCTGTCCCGCGACATGCCGGCCGTGAAGGCGGGCGACCTCATCGCCATCATGACGGCCGGCGCCTACGGGGCGGTCCAGGCCAGCACCTACAACACGCGCCCCCTGGTGCCCGAGGTGCTCGTCCGCGGCGAGGATCACGCGGTGGTGCGCCCGCGCCCGGCCTATGACGAGCTGATCGGGCTCGACCGGGTCCCGGGCTGGCTCGGCTGACGAGGCCTCCCGTCAGCCGGGGCCCGCATCGTGCGGAATCCGCGGCCCTTCTCGAACAATGTCCCGCTCCAAGGATTGACCATCATCCGGCGCCAGCCTGAGCGGTGATGGCCGGTCACCTCTTCTTGAAGCGCCGCGCCCAATTGACCGCTGGTCATTCGGGGTCCGCGTGCTAGCTTTTTCGGTGGGGGTTATCTGCACGCGCGGTGCAGCGGGAGATATTTTGCATGAGCGACGGCTCGAACCCGACGCCTGGGCGCAGTCCCCTGAACCAGCGGTTCGGGCGCTTGGTCACTCATGCGCGCTGGTCTCTCTGGTGGGAGGAGGCCTGGCCCCGGCTCTGGCTGCCCTTCGCCATCGTCTTGCTGTTTCTGACCCTCTCCTGGCTTGGCCTCTGGCTCGACGCCTCGCCCCTGTGGCGCACCATCGGCCTGGGGCTGTTCGCAGCCGCTTTCCTCCTGTCGCTCTGGCCGCTTCTGCGCCTGCGCATGCCCAGCCGGACGCGCGCGCTCGACCGGCTCGACCGGGAGACGGGGCTCACCCACGGTCCGGCCCGCGTTCTCGACGACACCCTGGCCCTCGGATCGGCGGATCCCGGCACCAAGGCCCTGTGGGCGCTTCATCGCAAGCGGGCGGAAGATGCCGTCGGCCGCATGCGGGTCGGCCTGCCGCAGCCCGATATGGCCAAGCGCGACCGCTATGCCCTGCGCGCCGCAGGGCTTCTCGCCCTGGTGACGAGCGCGTTCATCGCCGGGCCCGAGATCGGCTCGCGGCTCGCCGCGGCCTTCGACTGGCGCAGGGTCGAGACCGCCTCCCCGTCGTTCCGCATCGACGGATGGATCGACCCGCCGCTCTATACCCGCACGCCGCCGCTCATGATCGACCTGGCCCGGGGGCAGAGCCTGCGCGCGCCGATCCATTCGACCGTCGTGATCCGGATCGCCGGCGAGGGCAGCGCGGAGGTCACGCCGGGCAAGGGCCTGACGCTGCTCCCGCCCAAGGCCAACCAGCGCGCCGACATGCGCGAGGAGCGCTACACCCTCGACGGCTCGAGCGAGCTGACGGTCAGAACGGGCTTCGCGCACAGCGTGACCCTGACCATCGAGGCCATTCCCGACCGGCTGCCGGAGATCGCCTTCACGACACCCCCCGAGGTCAATGCGCGCGGCACCTTCACCCTGAGCTACAAGGGCCGGGACGATTACGGCATCGCGTCCCTCGACGGCATCGTCGAGAAGGCCGACGCCAGCAAGGGGCGCTCCCTGGTGCCTGCCCCTCAGCTCACGCTCGCCCTTCCGAGCCATGAGGAGAACGCACCGGACACCAAGTCCCCGGTCGATCTCACGAACCATGCCTGGGCGGGCGCCCCCGTGACGATCCGCCTCAAAGCCAAGGACGAGGCCGGTCAGGAGGCCCTGAGCGAGGCGGTCACCTTCACCCTGCCGCAGCGTCCCTTCACGAAACCGCTCGCCAAGGCGTTGGTCGAGCAGCGGCGCAACCTGGTGCTCGCGCCGGACGACCGCAAGCGCGTCCAGGTGGCTCTCGACGCCCTGCTCATCGCGCCGGACGAATATACCCCGCAATGGGGCGTGTTCATGGGATTGCGGACCGGTGCGGAGCGCCTGCGGGTCGCTAAGACCGATCAGGACCTGCTCGACGTGGCCGACTGGCTCTGGACCATGGCGCTGCAGATCGAGGACGGCAACCTGTCCGATGCGGAGCGCGAGCTGCGCGCCGCCCAGGAGCGCCTGAAGGAGGCCATGGACCGGGGCGCCACGGACGACGAGATCCGGCGCCTGACCGACGAGTTGCGCCAGGCCATGGACAAATTCCTGCGGGAATTCGCCCAGCGCATGCAGCAGAACCAGCAGTCGCAGGACCAGAGCCAGCGCACGCCGCCCGACCGGATGATCTCGCAGGACGACCTCAACCGGATGCTACGCCAGATGGAGGACGCCATGCGCCGCGGCGACGTGGCCGAGGCCCAGCGCCTGCTCGAGCAGCTGCGCAATATCCTCGAGAACCTGCAGACGGCCCAACCCAACAGCCGCATGACCGATCCGCTCGGACGCGAGATGAACCAGGCCATGCAGGACCTGGAGGACATGGCCCGCGAGCAGCAGAACCTGCGCGACGAGACCTTCCGCGACGGCCAGAACCGGCGCATGCAGCAGGGCGACCGCAACGGGCAGCGCCAGCAGGGGCAGCGTCAGGGCCAGCGCCAACAGGGACAGCGCCAGCAAGGCCAACAGGGCGACGGTCAGGAGCAGGCGGAAAACGGCCAGGGCGGCCAGGATCAGGACCCCCTCGGCCTGAAGCAGAGACAGGAGGCCCTGCGGCAAAGGCTGGAGGAGTTGCAGCGGCGCATGCAGGGCATGGGCATGCAGAACGAGCAGGGTCTCGGCGATGCCGAGCAGGCCATGCGCGATGCCGAAGGCGCTCTTGGTCAGGGCCAGGACGGTCCTGCGGTCGACGCGCAGGGACGGGCGCTCGAAAGCCTCCGTCGCGGCATGCAGGGCATGGCCCAGCAGATGCAGCAGATGCAGCAGGGCGACGGCCAGGGGAACGAACAGGCCGGGGACCAGCCCGGCCAGGGCAACCCCCAGGGCAACCAGCAGACGGGCCAGCGCGACAACGATCCGCTCGGCCGCCCCATGCGCAACCGGGACTATTCCGACGGCCGCGTGGAAGTGCCGAGCGCCAGCCAGTCGCCCGCGCAACGCGCGCAGCGGATTCTGGAGGAATTGCGGCGCAAGCTGGGCGATCCGAGCCGGCCGCAGGAAGAGCTCGACTACTTCGAGCGGCTGCTGCGCCGGAACTGACCCCGGAGCATCGGTCGCTCGGCTGCGCATCGTTCCATACTTAGTGCCGCCAGGCCTCTTGCCTCTCCCGCAGGTTCGGGCCACGGTCGCCTGAATCTTTCGATGGAATCACGATGACGAGTTTTGCCGATCTGCTGGTCCCGATCGCGGTGGTGGCCGTCGCGTTCGTGCTGCTTCTGGGGCTGATCAACATGCTGCGCGGCGGCAATCCCAATCGGTCGCAGCATCTCATGAGACTGCGCGTGCTGCTGCAGTTTCTCGCCATCATCGTGATCATGGGCGTGATCTGGTGGCGGGCTGCATGACGTTGGGACACTGGTGGAAAGCCGCGGCCATTGTCCACATTGTGGATCGCACACCTCCGTATTGACACTTTTTCGCCACGCTTTGTATTAAGACAACGTTAGCCATAAAGGCGTAGCCTGGTGGCCTTGATACTTATTGAATTACGGATCTCTTAATGCGCATCAGTCCAGCCATAGGCATGAGCCTTCTGATCCTAGTTGCAGGATCGACAGGTGTGCTAGGCTCCGACTTCAAGCGGCAAACGAGTTCCTCCCAGGCCCAGACCCAACCAAGCATCCTGTCGGAGTTCCGTTTTGGTCTCTCCGCTCAGGATCCGTGGGGCCCGGAAGGACGCGACGGCTCCGCCAATCTCACCGGCGAAATCCTTTTTGCGAAGCCCTTTACCGCCTCGGACCTTTTCACCAGCTATTTCATCCCACGGCCGCATGTGGGCGGCAGCCTGAACTTCGACGGCCGGACGAGCTTCGCCTATGCCGGCCTGTCCTGGACCATCGACGTGACGCCCGACATCTTCGTCGAGGGCAGCTTCGGCGGCGCCGTTCACAACGGCAAGGATCATCCGATGGCTGATCGCCAGGAACTCGGATGTTCCCCGCTCTTTCGCGAATCGGGTTCCGTGGGCGTGCGCCTGTCCGCCAATTGGAGCGTGATGGCCACGGTCGAGCATCTCTCGAACGGCGGCACCTGCTCGGACGAGAATAGAGGCTTGACGAATGTCGGCGCGCGGGTTGGGTATTCGTTCTAACCGAATCCCAACCGTCAGGCCCGCCATGGTCGTCCTCAACCGCATCTACACCCGCACCGGCGACGAGGGCACTACGGCGCTGGCTGCCGGCGGACGCCGCCCGAAATACGATCTGCGCATCGAGGCATACGGCACGGTCGACGAGACCAACGCGTGCATCGGCCTCGTGCGCCTTCATACGGCCGGCCACGACATCGACGCGATGCTCGGCCGCATTCAGAACGACCTGTTCGATCTGGGCGCCGATCTGGCGACAGTCGAGACGGACAAGCCCCTGCCCTATGAGCCCTTGCGCGTCACGCAGGCGCAGGTCGATCGTCTCGAGCAGGAGATCGACCGGCTCAACGCCGACCTGTCCGTCCTGCGCTCCTTCGTCCTTCCGGGCGGCACGCCTGCCGGGGCGGCGCTTCATCTCGCCCGCACGGTTTGCCGCCGTGCGGAGCGCCATGTGGTCGAACTGATGGAGAGACCGGACGAGAAGGTTTCTGCGGAATCGGTGAAATACCTGAACCGCCTCTCCGACTTTCTTTTCGTCGCCTCCCGTTCCATGAATGACAAGGGTGCGCTCGACGTGCTCTGGGTGCCCGGGCAGAACCGCTAGCGCGTCGGGCCGACCCGAGGATCGATGCCGCACGCGGCAAGGAGCGCGGCGAATACTCCCAAAAGCGGATTCCCCTTTCAGGTCCGATGCGTTAGGAGCGAATCATGTTTCTACCGCTTCACGATGGCGTTCCACTCAAGAACATGAAGACGCCGCTCGCGACGCGGTGTCTGATCGGCGTCTGCGTCATCGCCTATCTGGCCACCTTCTATGGCCCGCTCGGCGAGGACGCGATGGTGGGCGGGTTCGGCTTCATCCCGTCGGTCCTGTTCGGCACGGAAGTGCTGCCCGAGGGTTATCCGTTCGTTCCTGCCGAACTGACTCTGGCCACCAACATCTTCCTGCACGGCTCGCTGTTTCACCTGATCGGCAACATGCTGTTCCTCTGGGTGTTCGGCGACAATGTGGAGGATGCCATGGGGCACCTCCGGTTCATCCTGTTCTTTCTGCTCTGCGGGATGGCCGCGAGCCTGGCCCATGCCTTCATCACGACGGAGCCTCACCGCCCGCTGATCGGCGCGTCGGGCGGCGTGTCGGGCGTGGTGGCGGCCTATCTGATCCTCTATCCGCGCGTGAAGATCTGGGGCCTGTTCCTGAAGGGCATCCCGCTGCACCTGCCCGCCTACTGGACCATCGGCTTCTGGTTCGTCCTCCAGTTCGCCGCGGCCTTCCTCGGCGGGGACGACAGCGTGGGCTGGTTCGCCCATCTTGGCGGCTTCATCGTCGGCGCTATTCTCACCCCTCTCCTGCGCCGCCGCTACGATCCCGTGCTCGCCCGCGTCCAGGCGCAGGAACTGCAAGCGCCGCGTTGACAATCAGGGATCGGCCATTACGGTCCTTCCGCCTTTTTCCTATATGTCCGGAGGGTTGGTCATCGGCCCCATCCGGATCCGATCTTTGGTGAGGACAGACGAATGAAGCTTCTGGTGTGTGTGAAGCGGGTGGTGGACTACAACGTGAAGATCCGGGTGAAGCCGGACGGGTCGGGCGTGGAACTGGCCAACATCAAGATGTCCATGAACCCCTTCGACGAGATCGCCGTCGAGGAAGCCGTGCGCCTCAAGGAGCAGGGCAAGGCCACCGAGATCGTTGCCGTCTCCATCGGCCCGCAGCAATCGGCTGAGACCATCCGCACGGCGCTTGCCATGGGGGCCGACCGCGGCATCCTGGTCAAGACCGACGCCACCGTGGAGCCGCTCGCCGTGGCCAAGATCCTGGCCAAGGTGGTCGAGCAGGAGAAGCCCGACCTCGTCATCATGGGCAAGCAGGCCATCGACGACGATTCCAACCAGACCGGCCAGATGCTGGCCGCCCTGCTGGGCTGGCCGCAGGGCACCTTCGCGTTCAAGGTGAACGTGGGCGAGGGCTCCATCGACGTGACCCGCGAGGTCGACGGCGGGTTGCAGACGGTGGGCCTCAAGCTGCCGGCCATCGTCACCACGGACCTGCGCCTCAACGAGCCGCGCTATGCTTCGCTTCCCAACATCATGAAGGCCAAGAAGAAGCCTCTCGACGAGACCAGCCCCGAGACGCTCGGCGTCGACGTGGCCCCGCGCCTGAAGGTGATCAAGACCGTCGAGCCCGGCGGCCGCAAGGCGGGCGTGAAGGTGGGCTCCGTGGCCGAACTCGTCCAGAAGCTCAAAGTCGAAGCCGGCGTGCTCTAAGGGAGAAGACCAACCATGACCACTCTTCTGATCGCCGAGCACGACAACGCTCACCTGAAGGACGCTACCCACAAGGCGCTCTCGGCCGCGAAGGCGCTGGGCGCCCCTGTCCACGTGCTGGTGGCCGGCGTGAGCGCGCGTGCGGCTGCCGAAGCCGCCTCCAGGCTCGAGGGCGTCGAGAAGGTGCTGCTGGCAGACGGCCCGGCTTACGAGCACCAGCTCGCCGAGCCGACCGCAGCCCTCATCGTGTCGCTCGCCGGTTCCTACGACGCCCTGGTGGCGCCCGCCACCAGCAAGGGCAAGAACGTCATGCCCCGCGTTGCGGCGCTGCTCGACGTGATGCAGGTCTCCGACATCATCAAGGTGGTGTCGCCCGACACCTTCGAGCGGCCGATCTATGCCGGCAACGCCATCCAGACCGTGCAGGCCACCGACGCCAAGAAGGTGATCACCGTGCGCACCGCCGCCTTCCCGGCGGCCGCCGAGGGGGGCTCTGCCGCCATCGAGACAGTGAATGCCGCCGAGGATCCCGGCGTGTCGAGCTTCAAGGGCGAGGAGATCCAGCAATCGGACCGGCCCGAGCTGACCTCGGCGAAGATCATCATCTCGGGCGGGCGCTCGCTCGGCTCGGCCGACGCCTTCAAGCAGTATATCGAGCCCATCGCCGACACGCTCGGGGCCGCCATGGGCGCGTCGCGCGCGGCCGTCGATGCGGGCTATGCGCCCAACGACTGGCAGGTGGGTCAGACCGGCAAGGTGGTGGCGCCCGATCTCTACATCGCGGTGGGGATTTCAGGGGCCATTCAGCATCTGGCCGGCATGAAGGATTCCAAGGTGATCGTGGCGATCAACAAGGACGAGGAGGCGCCGATCTTCCAGGTGGCGGATTACGGCCTCGTCGGCGACCTCTTCCAGATCCTGCCGGAACTGAAGGAGGAGTTGACCAAAGCCGGTCAATAAGGTCAGGAATAATGACGGACCGGGCGGGGTTCTCCGCCCGGCCGCTTTCGATATTGAACGCAGGCAGCGGATCAGATGGGCATTGAGATCAAAACGGTTGGCGTTGTCGGCGCCGGGCAGATGGGAAGCGGCATCGCCCATGTCTGCTCGCTGGCGGGTTTCACCGTCCGGCTCAACGATCTCTCCGAGGATCGGATCAATGCCGGGCTCGCGACGATCAATGGCAACATGGCCCGCCAGGTCGCCAAGGGCGCCATCTCCGATGCCGACCGGCAGGGCGCCCTCGAGCGGATCAAGCCGGCCCGCACCTATGACGATCTGGCGACCTGCGACCTCGTCATCGAGGCCGCGACCGAGAACGAGGAGGTGAAGCGCAAGATCTTCACCAATCTCAGCCCGTCGCTCCGCCCCGACGCGATGCTCGCCACCAACACGTCGTCGATCTCGATCACGCGGCTTGCCGCCTCCACCGACCGGCCGGAACGGTTCATCGGCATCCACTTCATGAATCCGGTGCCGGTGATGCAGCTCGTCGAGCTGATCCGCGGCATCGCCACCGAGGATCCGACCTACGAATCCGCCAAGGAGTTCATCAGCAAGCTCGGCAAGACCTCCACGGTCTCCGAGGACTTTCCGGCCTTCATCGTCAACCGGATCCTGCTGCCGATGATCAACGAGGCGATCTACACCCTCTACGAGGGCGTCGGCTCCGTGGAGGCCATCGACACGGCCATGCGGCTCGGCGCCAACCACCCGATGGGCCCGCTCCAGCTCGCGGATTTCATCGGCCTGGACACCTGCCTGTCGATCATGCAGGTGCTGCACGAGGGCCTGGCCGATTCCAAGTACCGCCCCTGCCCGCTTCTGGTGAAGTACGTGGAGGCCGGCTGGCTCGGACGGAAGACGAAGCGCGGCTTCTACGATTACCGGGGCGAGAAGCCCGTCCCGACCCGCTGACAGGTTGCGCGGCTGTCAGATCAGCCGCCTGAACGCATCGGTGAAGACATAGGGACCGAAGCTCCACAGCCCGGCCCAGAGCATGGCCCCGAGGGCATTCGCCACGACGAAATGGGGCCAGGGCATTCCGGTCGACCCCGCGATGAGACCGTTGAGCTGACGCAGCACGACGACGAACCGGGCTGTGAGAACCATGAAGAACCCTTTGGTTTTCACCGTCTGCTCCAGTTTGGCCAGCCGGTCCGGCGTGAGCTTCACCAGGGAGCCGAACCGGATCAGAAGGGGCCGCCCTCCGAACCGGCCGATCAGATAGCCGGTGCTGTCGCCAAGGACCGCCCCGGCCCAGGCGGCCAGAAAGACGTGGCCGATGGCGAGATCGCCCCGGGCGGCCAGGAGCGAGGCCGCGATCAGGGCGCTTTCCCCAGGCAAGGGAGCCCCGAAGGACTCGAAGTAGAGGATGAGGAGAAGAGCCCAGACGCCATAGGTCGCAATGGCCGGCTCGATCCAGGCCAAGCCTTCGTGGAGAAGGTTCATCGATCGCCCCCAAGTCGCTGAAACGCGGCCGTGATTCGCCCAGATTGCACTTCCTGTGGGTGCGTCACAAACGTCGAGGGCTGGATCTTCACAACAGTGTCATGCTGCCTATAGTCTACTCCGACGGGATACGACGCTTCTCTTAGTGAAGAGGAGGTGAGGTGACGATACACGTCCAGCCTGTTGTGCGACCGGAGGCCTGCCCGGCCCTCGTTCTCAATGCCGATTACCGGCCTTTGAGCTACTACCCCTTGTCCATCTGGTGTTGGCAGGATGCGATCAAGGCGGTGTTCCTGGACAGGGTCAACATCGTGTCGGAATACGACAAGGTCGTGCGAAGTCCGACCTTCGAGATCCGCCTGCCCTCGGTCATATCGCTCAAAACCTACGTCAAACCCTCACGTCACCCGGCCTTCACCCGCTTCAACGTCTTCCTGCGCGACCGCTTCAGCTGCCAATACTGCGGAGACCGCGAGGACCTGACCTTCGATCACGTCATCCCCCGGTCCAAGGGCGGGCAAACCACTTGGGAGAACGTCGTCGCCGCCTGTGCGCCCTGCAACCTCAGGAAGGGGGACAAACTGCCCCGCGAGGTGGAAATGTGGCCCCGGCAGAGCCCCTTCGCCCCGACCGTCCACGACCTCCACTCCAACGGACGTCTCTTCCCGCCGAACTATCTCCACGACAGCTGGATGGATTATCTCTACTGGGACAGCGAGCTGGAGCCCTGAGATCCGTCCCCAGGGCCATCAGGGCCCCTGCCGACCGGCGCTTTCCCTATGGGCAAGCCGTTCAGGTCAGACGCCCACGGGCCGCAACAGGCAACTCGCCGACGATCGTGTCTCCCCGCACCGCGACCATCCGGTCCACCATGTTCACCACCACGCAGACGTGATTCGGCACGATGCGAACCACGTCGCCCACGCTGGGACGATCGTTGCAGGCGGACAGGTCGAGAAACCCGTGCTCCTCGGCGAAGCGGGCGATCCTGGCCTGCGGATGCTCAAGGATCAGGCCGTGGCCGTCGAGCCCGCCCGTATCGTAGGTCAGGGTCTTGGAGCCGGAATCGAGAATCCCACGCTCTGGACCGGCGCGGCTAACCACCGTCGCGTAGACCGTCAGCGCGCAGTCCTCCAGCCCGGCGACGCCTGCTGCCAGCATCATGCGGTCGTTGAACACGGACGTGCCGGCCCGGTGCTCCGTGACGTCCTTGATCTTGCCGAGATGGACCAGGTTGGGGGTGCCGCCCGACGAGACGATGCGCGGTTCGAGCCCGAGCTCCCGCACGCCGGCGGTGGCCGCATCGAGGAAGGCCTGCGTCTCGGCCACGGCATTCTCCGGCGGATACAGCATGAAGCCCGCGAACGAGAGCCCCGGGCGTGACGCGATCTCCTGGGCGAGCGCCACGGCTTCCGCCGGCGTCTCGACCCCGGCGCGCCTGCGGCCGGTATCGCATTCCACCACCACGTCGAGATTGCGCCCGGCCTTGGCCGCGGCCTGCGGGAGGCCCGCCACCACCACGGGATTATCGGCCGCGACGGTGACCTTCACCCGCGAGAGCAGGCCGCCGAGGCGGTTTAGCTTCTCTTCGCCCAGGAGATTGTAGGCGATGAGGAGGTCATCATGACCGCTCTCGGCCATGATTTCGGCTTCGCCGAGCTTCTGGCAGGTGAGGCCCTGGGCGCCGGCCTCACGCTGCAGGGCGGCGATCACCGGGCTCTTGTGCGTCTTGATGTGAGGACGGTTGGCGATGCCTGCAGCATCGCACAGGGCCTGCACCCGGGCGACGTTGCGCTCCACCACGTCGAGGTCGACCACCACGGCGGGCGTCCCGAACTGCCGCGCGACCTCATCCTTGAGAGCCTGGAGACTCATGTCACTCCCCCACCTGTCTGGGCGAAGGCTAACGGGGCGATGCCCATGGGCGCAAGGTCAGCGGCCCGGGAAGATCCCCTTGCGCGCCGCCGCGGCGGCCGCGAAGGCGGCGAGCGCCAGCGAGATCAGCACGTTCCAACCGGCCAGAGACAGGCCGAGGAAGCGCCAGGCCGCCTCCGTGCAGCTCACCACGCGGGTGTTCTGAAGCTGGTTCAGGAAATCGCCCACGTTGCCTGCGCCGGCGCCGGCTCCCCCGCCGCAATCGCTCGGGCCGGCGAAGAAGCCCCATTCCACGCCCGAGTGATAGGCCCCGAGCCCTGCACTGACGATGAAGATCAGGGCCAGGCACCAGAGGCCGATGCGGGCATAGCGCGGCGGCAGGAGAGCAGCCGCGAGGCCCACCGGAATCGCAATGTAATAGGGGTTGCGCTGCATCAGGCAGAGCTTGCACGGCACATATCCGAAGACATGCTCGAAGACGAGCGCTCCGCCGATCGTCGCCGCGGCGCCCAGGGTGACGGCCAGCGTGGCCTGCCGCATCGTGAGGCTGATCCGCATCGCCCCTCCCCTCTAGAAAAGGTAGCGGAAGGCCACGAAGCCCCCGACGAAGGCCGCGATGGCCAGGGTCGCCACCAGATTGAAATGGTTGTCGATGATCGATTTGATGCGCGGTCCGAACTGGCTCATGAGGAGGGCCACGATGAAGAAGCGGGCGCCGCGGGTCAGGATCGACAACAGGATGAACCAGCCCAGATGGTAACCCGCGAAGCCCGACGTGATGGTTACGAGCTTGTAGGGGATCGGGGTCAGGCCCTTCAGCAGGATCACCCAATGGCCGTAATCGGCATAGGCATGCCGGAACGTCTCGGCGCCTTCCGTGAGGCCATAGAGCTGGAACAGCCAGGCTCCGATGGAATCATAGAGGCCGAGCCCAATGAAGTATCCGAGGATCCCGCCCAGGACGGACGCGACGGTGCAGATCAGGGCGTAGGCCCAGGCCTTGTCGGGCCGCGCCAGCATCATCGGCACGAGCATCACGTCCGGCGGCACCGGAAAGAACGAGCTTTCGGAGAAGGACACAAGAGCCAAAGCGTAAGGGGCCGAAGGGCGGGCCGCGAGGGACAGGGTCCAGTCGTAGAGGCGTCTCAGCATGGGGTTCCGATAGGTTCAGATCCGGATCGGGGCCTTCACCCCGGCCCCTTTGAGCACAAGGAGCCGCGAATTGCGAGGGCCAAGCCTTGCGGCTTGCCTTCACATCTCGCGCATTGACCAACCTTCGCCGGCCATGGTACGTCGCGGGTCCTTGCCCCTGTGGCGGAATTGGTAGACGCGCTCGACTCAAAATCGAGTTCCGCAAGGAGTGCTGGTTCGATCCCGGCCAGGGGCACCATCGGCTTCCCGAATTGACATGGCGCAGGATGGTTCGGGATTCCGACCGCGCCTTCCTGGGCAGGCGATCCTCAGCCATCTGCAAGCTCCCCGTAGCGCACCGATGATCTCTTCTCCGCATGTGACAACCATGCGGCGTACAGCTCCGCTCGGCTTCTCCACACTCCGCGTTAGCGCTTTCGGACTACCCCATCTGCCATCTTGCGGGCGACATTCTCTTTGGAACAAATGGCGCCGCCGAAGAGAGATGCGGATTTTGATCGGGGCGGCGCGAACCTGCGCCATGGGGAATTTTCGGCGCACATCATCGATTGCCTTCAAGGCCAAGGAGGGGCTTGTGATGGAAGCTGAAATCGAATTCGTTGCCCGTGCGCTCTACACCGCCGAGGACGATCATCAGGTTTGGGAGCGTGAACGCGACAGCGTCAAGGACGAGTTCCGCCTCTACGCGCAGATTGCTCTGGAACTGCTTGCGGAACATCGCACGCGAGAGACACCTGACGCCGAGATCTGCATCTTCCCCTATGCCGCATGAGACATCATCCAAACATCGCTTGAGCCGCCTTCCGCCGCACAAGCCTGTGCGCCTTGCTGCGTGATCGTGGCGGACGCTGCGGGACTCACGTGCGGATCTGTTGATGAGCAGGCTGTGTGCCCGCCGCGGCTCAGCTGCGGGCGCGCTGTTGTCAACGGACTTGCCAGGGAACGGGCCCGCTCAGCCTCGGTGCTCAATCACCGTGACGATCCGGCGGGAGCTCGGCTCCACGATTACGATCTGATCGCGCACGACCACGTACTTGCATTCCGGCAGGCCGGTCAGGATCCGTTCGACGTTGTCGGGGCAGTCGTAGAGGGTGGTCACAGAGGTCGGAATGGTCGAACCGACGCTGACGCTGAAGGTGACGTTGGTGAGCGGCTGGACATTCACGCTACGGAAGGACTCGGTGATCTGAGTCCGCTGCTCCGACGTCACGTTGACGCTCGTCGCGTTGGAGGACGACGTGCTGCCGGTTGTGTTGGCCGTTCCGCCCGCCTTGCCGGCTGCGTTCCCGGTCGTGCCCGTGGTCCCGCTCGTTCCGCCGGAGGCTGTCCCGGTGGGGTTGCCACGCGTTTCGCCGGAGGTGCTGGACGAGGCGCTGCCTGTCGCGCTGCCGGCATTGCCTGAGGGCGCGCTCGTGCCGCTAGAAGCGGAGCCCGATGCGGCCCCGCCAGACACCCCGGAGGCAGCACCTCCCGCGGCACCGCCGGAGCCGGACGAACCGCCAGGGACGGTAACCGTCGAACCGCCGGAAGCGCCACCTGAACCGCCGCTCGCGGCACCGCCCGAGCTACTGCCAGAACCGCCCGTTTGAGCTATGGCCGCAGCGCTCAGGGAAAGAACAACCGCGGCAACTGTCGCCATCAAGGTCGTACGCATCGCAAGATCTCCCATGATTAGAGAGCCCTCATCTGCTCTCCGAGATGCGTATCAACGAAGTGTTTCCGGCCGGGTTCCGCCCCTCTCTTTTGAGTTATTGAGCGTACACCTCCCGTTCATCTTCATGAACAGGCTGGCCCCTTATGTGATCTAAGCTTAAGGAGGGAATCGACACGCTTAGACCAAGGTTAAGCTCAGCCTTAGACAGGATAAGCTTGACCTGTTCAGGTATGATCGGAGGTCTGCAGATTCTGGGACGAGAGCGGCGCAAAGGCCGCGACGACCTTCTCGTAGACCGGTCGCTTGAACGGAATGATCAATTCGGGGAGCCGATTCATGTCCTCCCAGCGCCATTCGTCGAACTCGGGCCGGTGGCCACCGCCGCCGGGCTGATGGATGTTGATCTCGCTCTCGTCGCCCTCGAACCGGAACGCGAACCATTTCTGGTTCTGCCCACGATAGCGCCCGCGCCAGGCGCGGCCTGCTACCATGGACGGGAGGTCATAAGCATACCAGTCCGGAGCCTCGGCCAGCAGGCTCACGGAGCGCACGCTGGTTTCCTCGTAGAGTTCGCGCAGAGCGGCCTCATAGGGCTCCTCGCCGGGATCGATCCCACCCTGCGGCATCTGCCAGGAATAGCCATCGGAGGCCGCATCGGCCTCGGACCGGCGCCGGCCGATGAAAACCAAGCCGGCTTTGTTGATCAGCATGACGCCGACACAGGAGCGATAGGGCAGATCCTTTCTGGCCTGTGATCCTCTTGCGCTCCTCATCCGATACACACTCCCTCGATGACGAAACCCGCTGCGGCCGGTTCTTGAAGACTGCCGACGCTGTCGCATGGTTCCGAAGCAGGCAAAGAGAGTGCCGCTTCACCGAGCCTTGCACAAGCCTCCCGGAACGGTTGTAGGCGCCTGAATGAGAAATGGGCCCGGCGGTATGATTCCGCCAGGCCCAGATGCAGCCATGGATCCTTGGTGACGTAAGCCGATCAGTTGGGCGTCGTCGTGGTGTTGGCAGCGCCCTTGCGAACGCCGTGCAGCAGGTCATAAGCCGACAGAAGCTGCTTGTCCTTGGTCGGATCCGGCGGAACGTAAGCGGAGGAACCGCCGCGCTCTTCCTTCTCGCCGCCGTTCTGCAGGTGCCCGCGCAGGCCGGCTTCGCCCTTGGTCTCGTCCTTGCCCTTCAGCTCGTCGGGCACATCCTGCAGCACTTCGATGTCCGGATCGATGCCCTTGGCCTGGATCGAGCGGCCGGACGGGGTGTAGTAGCGCGCCGTCGTCAGGCGCACGGCGCCGTTGCCGCCGAGCGGAATGATCGTCTGCACGGAGCCCTTGCCGAACGAGCGGGTTCCGAGAACCGTCGCGCGCTTGTGGTCCTGCAGGGCGCCGGCCACGATCTCGGACGCCGAAGCCGAGCCGCCGTTGACGAGCACCACCAGAGGCTTGCCCTTGGCCAGATCGCCGACCTTGGCGCTGAAGCGCTGGGTATCCTCGGCATTGCGGCTGCGGGTCGAGACGATCTCGCCCCGGTCGAGGAAGGCGTCGGACACCATGATCGCCTGATCGAGCAGGCCACCCGGATTGTTGCGCAGGTCGATGACGAAGCCCGCCACCTTGTCGGCGCCGATGTCGGACGTGAGCTTCTCGATGCCTGAGCGCAAGCCCTCGTAGGTCTGCTCGTTGAACTGGGTCACGCGCAGGACGCCGATGTCGCCCTCGACACGGGCGCGAACCGGACGAACCTTGATGGTCTCGCGGGTCAGCTTCACCACCACCGGATCCTTGGCTTCCTTGCGCTGGATCTTCAGGGTGACCGAGGAATTGACCGGGCCGCGCATCTTGTCGACGGCCTGGTTCAGGTTGAGGCCCTGAACGGCTTCGTCGTTGATGTGGGTGATGACGTCGTTGGCCAGGATGCCGGCTCGGGACGCAGGCGTCTCGTCGATCGGCGTCACGACCTTCACGAGGCCGTCCTCCATGGTGACCTCGATGCCAAGGCCGCCGAACTCGCCGCGGGTCTGCACCTGCATGTCACGGAAGCTCTTGGCGTCCATGTAGCTCGAATGCGGGTCGAGCGAGGTGAGCATGCCGTTGATGGCGGCCTCGACCAGCTTCGACTCTTCGGGCTTCTCTACGTAATCCGTCCGGACCTTCTCGAAGACGTCTCCAAAAAGGCTCAGCTGGCGGTACGTGTCGGCCGAGGCGGCAACCGCGCTCATGCCCGACAGGAGACTGGTCTGCGACACCATGGTCGCGCCGCCTGCGCCGATGGCCGCACCGAGAATCAAAAGGGATAGTTTGCGCATTATCCGCGAACCTTTTCGCTTTGCGATTTTGCCCACCAGGGACCTGGGTCAATTGAACCGCCGTCTTTCCTGAACTCAACATAGAGGACGGGATTGTTCTTTTCTATGGCGGCACCGATCAAACTCATGAGAGGAGCTTCCCCCATGGTCGCAACGGGTTCGCCTGCGAGCACGAACTGCCCCACATCGACATTGATATGGTCCATACCAGCCAGAAGAACATAGTATCCCCCACCGGCATTGATGATCAAGAGTCGACCATAGGACCGGAAGGGGCCGGCAAAGGACACCCATCCGTCGGCGGGTGATACCACACTCGCCTTGGGCCGCGTCGTGATCGAAATGCCACGCGTCGTTCCGCCATAGCCGTCCGCAGCCCCGAATTCCAGGGCCGTCTCGCCGCTGACGGGACGGGGCAGCAGGCCCCGCGCTTCGGAGAACGGGATTTTCGGGGCGAGCCGGGCCGGATCCCGGAAGGCCAGCTGGGCGAATTTCTCCCGGGTTTCGCGCTCCTGGGCCTCGGCGGCCTTGCGGGCCTCCTCGGCGGCGCGCCGGGCCCCGGCGATCTCGGCCTCCATGCGATCGACCAGCTCCTTCAGGGTGCCGGCCTGACGGGCAAGCTCCTCGGCCTTCTGCCGCTCGGCTCCCGCATTGCGCTCGACCTCGGCGATGCGGCTCTGCCGGGCGTCCATGAGGGCGGCGAGGCGCTCCTGCTCCCGGCTCAGGGCGGTCAGCTCCCCGTTGAGTGTCGCGCGGTCGGCCGTAATGGCCTCTTTGAGGCGCACGAGCTCGGCGAGGTCGCCGGCCAGAATCTCGGCCTCCTGGCGCAATTCCGGCAGAACGGCCCCCAGCATGATCGAGGCGCGGACCGCCTCCAGCATGTCCTCCGGCCGCACCAGCACGGCGGGCGGCGGACGGCGGCCCATACGCTGAAGGGCTGCAAAGACCTCGACAATGACCCCGCGCCGGCTCTGAAGGGAGCGGCGAATGGCCGCTTCGCTGGAGCCGAGCGTCTGAAGCCTCTGCTCCAGCCCGCGGATCCTGTCCTCGGTGCCGCGAACCCGGTCGGCGGTGTCGATCAGGGCAGCATTGAGCTTCGCCCGGTCCGCCTTGACGTCGTCGATCTCGGCCTCGAGACGCTTCCGCGCCTCGGCATTGGCCGCGATGGCCTCCTCCAGAACCTTCAGGTCCTTTTCCCGCTGGGCCTTCTGCTCGGCCGGCCCGGCGGGGGCAGGCTGAGGCGCCGGCCCAGACGCGGGCTGCTGGGCCCCGGCAGGGCTCAGGCTGGCGGCAACCATCCATGCGGCAAGGCCGAGAGCCTTGCGGGAAAAGAAGGAGTTGATGCAGGTCATCCGTCAGGAATCATCGTGGCCGGCGCGATGATAAGGGTGTCCGGCCAGAATTGTCAGGGCTCTATAGAGCTGCTCTGCCACGAGGGCCCGCACGATCTGGTGCGGCATAGTGAGCGCCCCGAAGGACACGACCAAGTCGGCTCGCTGTCTCAGCCGGGGATCGAGCCCGTCGGGCCCGCCGATCACACAGGCGACGCCGGAGCGGCCCTCGTCGCGCCATTGCCTGATTCGCTCGGCGAAGGCTTCGCTCGAAGGGCTCCTGCCGCGCTCGTCGAAGACGACCAGCACGGACGAGCCGGCCTTCTCCAGAAGGGCCTCGGCCTCCTCCGCGCGCCGGTCGTCCTCGCGGCGTGCCCGGCTCTCGGGCAGTTCGACGATGTCGAAGCCGCCCAATCCGAGGGCACGGCCCATGCCCTCGACCCGCTGCTTGTAACGTTCGACGAGCTCACGTTCGGGGCCGCTCTTGAGTCGGCCCACGGCCAGCAAGCTCAGTCGCACGAATCCTGCCTTGTGTTAGCTGACGCGGTCCTGCGGACGGTCGGCGCCCCACATCTTCTCGAGGTTGTAGAAGCCACGCACCTCGGGACGGAAAACGTGGATCAGCACGTCGCCGGCATCGATCAGCACCCAGTCGCAGGCGGGAAGACCCTCGACGCGCGCATTTCCGAACCCCTTGTCCTTGAGATCCTTGATCACGCGGTCGGCGATGGCACCCACATGGCGATCGGAACGGCCCGATGTCACGATCATGGTGTCGGCAAGGGAGGTTTTTCCGGCCAAGTCGATTTCGACCGTGTTTTCGGCCTTCATATCCTCGAGGGAGGTCAGGGCGACGGCCCGGATGTCCTCATCGTGCGGAGCGTCCGCTCCGGAGAGAGGAGGAAGCGGGTTCTTGTCCGCTTCGACGGAAGATAGTCGGTTCAGGTTCAGACCCTTTCTCAACGGCACTCAGAGGGTGCCGACCCTTAAGATAATGTGGGAGGGCCCCAATTTTCAACGTCTTCCGACAGCAGAAGTTCGTGTCATTTGGCGCAGCTTCGTGGACGACAGGTGCGATCTCGGTCCGTGCAGGAAAACCCAGGCCGGCGGCTTGAGCCCTGGCAGGGCAAGGGCTTCGTTCTCGCCGATCCGGCTCGAGGACAGGGCGGTGGCGCTGCGGGACCGGGCCGCCTTCAGGGTCCATCCGGGCCGATCAATCACGGCCATGGGCATCATGCGGGCGATGCGGCGCCAGCCCCGCCACCGGTGGAAGCTCGCCAAATTGTCGGCGCCCATGATCCAGACGAACCGGACTCCAGGATAGCGGCGCTTGAGATAGGCCAGAGTGTCGACCGTGTAGCGGGCTCCGATCTCATCCTCGAAGGCGGTCACGTCGATGCGCGGGTCGTCGGAGACCCGTCTGGCCTCCTCGACGCGCATCCCGGTCGTCGCCAGCTCGCCGGTGTCCTTCAGGGGATTGCCCGGGGTGACGATCCACCAGACCCGGTCAAGTCCGAGCCGCTTCATGGCCATGAGGCTCACGTGGCGGTGCCCGGCATGGGCCGGATTGAACGATCCGCCATAGAGGCCGATCCGCATGCCGGCGGATGCCCGTGGCAGACGGGTCAGGCCCGAGGGCCTGATGCGGAAGCGGGATGAGGCAGGGTTCACGGGCGCGTCTGGCCCGCGCCGCGGATGCGGTACTTGAACGAGGTCAGCTGTTCGACGCCGACGGGCCCCCGAGCATGCATGCGCCCCGTGGCGATGCCGATCTCGGCGCCGAATCCGAATTCTCCGCCATCCGCGAACTGAGTCGAGGCATTGTGGAGCACGATGGCGGAATCGACCTCGGCCAGGAAGCGCTCAGCCGCCGCCTCATCGTCGGTCACGATCGAATCGGTGTGGTGGGAGCCGTAAGCCTCGATATGCGCGATCGCAGCCTCAATGCCGTCAACCACACGGGCCGAGATGACTGCATCGAGATATTCGGTGCACCAATCGTCCTCGATCGCCGGGGTCACGCGCGGGTCAACCGCCTGCACGGCCTCGTCGCCGCGGACCGCGCAGCCTGCATTGAGCAGCATGGAGATCAGGGGCCTCAGATGCGTGTCGGCGCAGGCCCGGTCGACCAGCAGCGTCTCGGCCGCTCCGCAGACGCCCGTGCGGCGCATCTTGGCGTTCAGCACGATGCCCTTGGCCATCTCCAAGTCGGCCCCGGCATGCACATAGACGTGGTTGAGACCCTCCAAATGCGCGAAGACCGGCACCCGCGCCTCCTCCTGGACCCTGGCCACAAGGCTCTTGCCGCCCCGCGGCACGATCACGTCGAGATGGCCGTCGAGCCCCGACAGCATGGCGCCGACCGCTGCCCGGTCGCGTGTCGGCACGAGGCGGATCGCGTCCCGCGGCAGACCGGCCCGTTCCAGTCCCTCGCCCATCGCCTCGGCGATGGCGAGCGACGTGCGGAAGCTCTCGGAGCCGGCGCGGAGGATCGCGGCGTTGCCGGCCTTGAGGCAAAGCGCCCCCGCATCCGCCGTCACGTTGGGCCGGCTCTCGAAGATCACGCCGATCACGCCGAGCGGCGTCGCCACCCGTTCGATGACAAGGCCGTTCGGACGCTCGAATCGGGCGAGCACGCGCCCGACCGGGTCGGGGAGCGCCGCAATGCTCTCGACGGCCTCCGCGATGGATTCGAGACGGTCCGGGTTGAGAACGAGCCGGTCGATGAAGGCGCCGCTCTGGCCCTTGGCCTTCGCGTCCGCGAGATCCTCGGCATTGGCGGCCAGGATCGCATCCGCCCGAGCCCGGATGCAGGCGGCCATGGCCCTGAGCGCCGCATTCTTGTCGTCGACCTTCGCCAGCGCGACCTGCCTGGCCGCGGCTCGCGCCCGCCGGCCGAGTTCGGCCATGAGGGCCGGAACGTCAGGATCTCCAACCGATTCCGCACCTGGTGCGTTGAGGTGATCAGCAAGCACTTCCGCAATCAAGGCGCGAATCTCATCCATGTCCAGGTCCCAGCCCCTGACGGTTTCAGGGGAAATACGCCGTTCAGAACCCATAGCACGTCCGGCCGCGTCAGAGCCACGCCGCCCGGTCTCATCCGCCATGACGAGGGCGGAGATTCGGATCGGAACATCGGGCTGGCACTACAGGTCCTGGCACGGACCTTTCTACCCGGCGCGCCTGAAGATCAAGGATTTCCTCTCCTATTACGTCCAGCACTTCGATACCGCCGAGATCAACAACTCATTCTACCGCCTTCCGACCGAGCGGGCCGTCAGGGCCTGGCATGACGCCACCCCGAAAGGTGTCCTGTTCGCCTGGAAGGCCTCACGCTTCATCACGCACATGAAGCGGCTGAAGGGAATCGAGGAGAGCATCGATCTCGTCTTCGGCCGGATGAACGTCCTGGCCGAGAAGTTCGGCCCGGTCCTGTTCCAGCTGCCGCCTACCTTCAAGGCAGATGCCGAGACCCGGGAGCGGGTGGCGCGCTGCCTGTCGCTGATTCCGGAGGGCCGGCGCTGCGCCTTCGAGTTCCGGCATCCGAGCTGGTATGAGGAATCCACCTTCCGCATTCTACGCGACCATAATGCGGCGCTGTGCATTTCCGACCACGCGGATGCTCCGGCCCCGTGGGAAGGGACGGCGGACTTCGCGTATGTGCGAGCGCATGGCACGAACGGGCGGTATGAGGGCAGCTACTCGGCCGATACGCTGCAGGATTGGGCGCACCATATCGCCGATTGGCGAAAGAACGGACGCAGTGTCTATGTCTATTTCGACAACGACATCAAAAGCGCCGCTCCCGGGGACGCCCAGGCCCTGCTGCGGCTTCTGCCGGCCGATCAGTCGCTGAGCGCCATGTCGTCCCGGTGAATCATCTCGGTTCTGCCGGGATAGCCGAGGATTCCCTCGATCTCTCGGCTGGGACGGCCGATGATGCGCGCCGCATCCTCCGCATCGTAGGCCACGAGGCCCCGGCCGAGCACGCGGGTCTCGCTGCGGATCGCCACCGCGTCGCCGCGATGGAAGCTGCCTTCGATCCGGCGCACGCCCACCGGCAGCAGGCTCGCGCCACCCTGAAGCGCGCGGGCGGCGCCCTCGTCCACGTAGAGCGTGCCGCGCGGTTCGAGCGCGCCGGCGATCCAGGTCTTGCGCGCCGTCGCGGGATTGGACGGGGTCAGGAACCAGCTGCAGCGCCCGCCCTCGGCAATGCGCTTCAAGGGATTTTTCGTGCGGCCGTCCGCGATGATCATGTGGGTGCCGCCGGATGTCGCGATCTTGCCCGCCTCGACCTTCGTGCGCATGCCCCCGCGCGACAATTCGGAGGCTGCCCCGCCGGCCATGGCCTCGACGGAAGGCGTGATGCGCTCGACTACCGGGATGTGCTCGGCATCGGGATTGGATGCGGGCGGCGCCGTGTAGAGCCCATCGATGTCGGAGAACAGCACCAGAAGATCGGCCCCGATCATGGTGGCGACGCGCGCCGCCAGGCGATCGTTGTCGCCGTAGCGGATCTCCGAGGTCGCAACCGTGTCGTTCTCGTTGACGACCGGCACGGCACGCATCTCGAGGAGCTTCAAGGTCGTGGCCCGGGCATTGAGATAACGACGCCGCTGCTCCGTGTCGGCAAGCGTCACCAGGATCTGGCCGGCCGTGATGCCGTGATGCGCCAGCACCTCGGACCAGGTGCGGGCGAGCGCGATCTGTCCGACGGCCGCGGCAGCCTGGCTTTCCTCCAGGCGCAAGGGACCGGAGGGCAGGCCCAGAACGGTGCGTCCCATGGCGATGGCCCCGGAGGAGACCACCAGAACGTCGGCGCCTTTCGCGTGTAGGTCCGCGATATCCTCGGCCAACGCCGCCAGCCAGGCATGGTTGAGCCGGCCCCGGGCCCGGTCGACCAGCAGGGCGGACCCAACCTTCAGGACCACACGGCGGAACTGGCTGAGTTCAGGGGTCACGGATGCCACTCTGCCTGTGGAGCGACGGGCTCCTCTTCGGCCCTGGCTTGGTCGATCACGGTCAGCAGCGCCTGGAGCACCTCCTGCACACCCTGCCCGGATGCCGACGAGACCACGTAGGGGGTCTGCTTCGCGGCCTTCTTGAGCTTCTTGAGCTGCTCCTTGAGCGTCTCCTCGTCCAGGGCGTCGGCCTTGGACAGCGCGACGATCTCGGGCTTCTCGGACAGGCCATGGCCATAGGCCTCGATCTCGTGCCGAACGGTCCGGTAGGCCTCCCCGGCATCCTCGCTCGTCCCCTCGACCAGATGCAGCAGAACGCGGCAGCGCTCCACATGGCTCAGGAATCGGTCGCCGAGCCCGACGCCCTCGGAGGCGCCCTCGATCAGGCCCGGAATGTCGGCCAGCACGAACTCGCGTCCATACGCCCGCACGACGCCTAACCCCGGGTGGAGGGTCGTGAAGGGGTAATCGGCGATCTTCGGCTTGGCCGCCGTGACGGTGGCGAGAAAAGTGGACTTGCCCGCATTGGGAAGACCGACGAGCCCGGCATCGGCGATCAGCTTGAGACGCAGGATGAGCGTACGCTCCTGACCCTCCTGGCCGGGATTGGCGCGGCGGGGGGCGCGGTTCGTCGAGGTGGTGAAATAGGCGTTGCCGAAGCCGCCGTTGCCGCCCTTCGCCAGCAGCACCCTCTGGCCCACATGGGTCATGTCGGCGATAACGGTCTCGCCGTCCTCTTCCAGGATCTCGGTGCCGGCCGGCACCTTGAGGACCGCATCGGCGCCCTTGGCTCCGTGCCGGTTCTTGCCCATGCCGTGGCCGCCGGTCTTCGCCTTGAAGTGCTGCTGGTAGCGGTAGTCGATGAGGGTGTTCAGCCCCTCGACGCATTCCGCCCAGACGTCGCCGCCGCGGCCGCCGTCGCCGCCGTCCGGCCCGCCGAACTCGATGAATTTTTCACGGCGAAACGACACGGCGCCGCCGCCACCGTTGCCGGAACGGATATAGATCTTGGCTTGGTCGAGAAATTTCATAACCCGCATCCTTTACGGGACTGGAGCATTTTTCGCAAAGAGCCGATCAGGCCCTGCGGTTGAGAAATGCTCCCGTCCGCGACGGTCTGCGGGAGCAACGCGGATAAAAGCGAAGCGCTCCCGTGATCACGGGAGCGCTCCCTTGGTTTCAACTTGCGAGGGACAGCCCCCGGTCCACCTCGATCTCGACGGAGAGGGGCTCCCGCACGAGGCCAGTATGGCCCCAGCTCTTCAGGCTCTCCCAAGCCCGCCGGTCGAGGCGGAAATGGTCGGCCGGGTAGAGCCCTCCCCGGGCCGGCAGCTCGACAAGGCCGGCGCCCTGATAGGCGAAGCCGCACTTTTCAAGCACCCGCCGGGAAGCCGGGTTGATGACCCGGGTCGACGCGGTGAGCTCGTCCCCATCGCCATAGGCGAAGAAGGCGTCGATCAGCGCTCTCGCCGCCTCGGTGGCATAGCCCCTCCCCCAGTAGGGGGTGCCGAGCCAGTAGCCGAGGCTGGGCTTTCCCGTCTCGGGGTCCGGACCGATGCCCACCATGCCGATCAGGCTGTTGGGCTTGCCCTTGGGCGTGATCGCGAGCTGCAGGCCCTGGCCGTCCGCATTGGACCGCCGGGACATGAAGATAAATCGCTCGGCATCGTCCGGGTGATACGGATGCGGAATTCGAGCCGTCATCTCCGCGACCGATTTCTCACCGGCAAGGCGTACGATGGCTTGGGCATCCGCGAGACGGGCCCAGCGCAGCCAGAGGCCGCGGGTCTCGAGGCGGAAAACATCGTCACGGGTGAGGTCGGGAAACATCGTCTTGCTCCGATCCGGTGGGCCCTCCTTGGGCCCAAGAAATGACGAAGGGGAGGTGGACATCCCACCTCCCCTGTCAGTTTCGGATTGGAGCTTGGCCTTTAGGGCCTGTCTGGAGCTCTTCACCCGCCGGGTCGGTGTGATGCCGGCGGGAGCTCCTTCGTTTCGCTCTCGCCGTTTACTCTGCGGCCTCTTGGGCCGGTACGACCGATACAAAGGCTCGGCCTTGACGCGTCAGAAATCGGACTCGGCCATCAGCCGTGGCAAAGAGGGTATGGTCTTTGCCCATGCCGACATTGGCGCCGGCATGCCATTTGGTGCCGCGCTGACGAATAATGATGTTGCCGGCGACGACCTGCTGATCGCCGAACCGCTTGACGCCGAGACGACGGCCTGCGGAGTCGCGGCCGTTGCGAGACGAACCGCCTGCTTTTTTGTGAGCCATGGGTTACTCCCGTGTTCCTGGGTGATGCCGACGCTTATTCAGCGGTGGCCGGCGCAGCCTCGTCAGCCGCAGCCTTGGTGGTCTTCTTGGCCGCAGCCTTCTTGGGCTTTTCGCCACCGGCGAGGATCTCGGTGATCCGCACGACGGTATAGTCCTGGCGATGCCCGCGCTTGCGGCGCGAATTCTGGCGACGGCGCTTCTTGAAGGAGATGACCTTCTCGCCGCGGGTGTGTTCCACCACCTCGCCCGCCACGGTCACGCCCTCGATCAGGGGGGCGCCCACCTGGGTCGAGCCGTCGTTCGTGACCATGAGAACCTGGTCGAAGGTGACGGCAGTGCCAGGCTCGCCTGCGAGCGTGGCGACGGTGATGACGTCGTTGGCGGCAACGCGATACTGCTTGCCGCCGGTCTTGATCACTGCGAACATCTGATCCTCGTGTTCAAACCCAATTCTCAGCGGGGAAAGCCCCACCGGATTGGCTTTTTGGCAGTTTCCGGCTTCGGTTCACGGCAGGCTCGAGCCGCCGCATGGATACGAGCAGGCACGCGGACCCGCTCATAGATGACGCTACCTACGGGCTGCCCTCTCCTTTGTCAATCAAAAACCTGATTTTTGGTGCTTGAAGACCCGCCAAGCCCATGATATCCACCCGGCCTCAACCAGCGGGTCCCAGGGCCTTCGCACCCCGGAGAGGTGGCAGAGTGGTTGAATGCACCGCACTCGAAATGCGGCATACGGGCAACCGTATCGGGAGTTCGAATCTCCCCCTCTCCGCCATTTCCATTCGCTAATATACTGATAAGTCTACCTTTTTTGGAAGCCGCCCCAAGACTTCCCCACCCTATTCCCCACCTTTGCAACTAGCTTGGCAATTCATCATTGCATGTTCCTTTCTCGGACACGTGCGTTGCTGCACCATCCATTATGGAGATGGCAGTTTGGAATGGCATGTGCGTTGTCTGTAACAGCGCTCGTTTAGGTGTTAATCGTCGTGGTGGCCCTGATTACCGGACCGGGCTCTACGGAGCTGATCTAGCCAGAAAAGAACCTGATCCTTACCCAGTTCGTCTCTGCACTGTGGCTCATATGGGCCTGGTTGTTTCGAAGAGCCGCCTAGAAGCAAGCCCCCGCCGACGCAGCGATTTAGGTTGACCCGCGATAGCCGCTTTCCGTCCAACGCTAAGGTTCAACATGACTACCAAATGTCGACGTTGATCCCTGGCTGATCCTATCCAGCTGAGCCGATTTCTTTCTTAGACACTAGAACTTCCGTAAGCAGCTAAGCTGCTCAAACTACAGTCCCGCTCCCAGTTTGCGGAGCTTCGAAATCGTTGCTCCAGGTCAAATCAGAGCAGCTGATGTTCAAGTTGCTCTTTACGGTCCATCCAATTAGGCATCACCCGGGAAAGTACGTCGCGCCACTCTGCACCATGATTTGGCACTAATGCATGGGCAAGCTCATGCGCGATTACATAATCAATGAGTGATACGGATGCGCGAACTAAGTCAGCGTTCAGCACTAGGTTGCCTGCCGAAGTGAAACTCCTCCACCTCGTACGCATGTCCCGGATGATAAGGCGCGGCCGATTGACTCCTAGTCGCGCGAATGGGGCATCATAGCCGCGAGCCTAACTGGTGTCCGTCGTCAGAGTCTTTGAGACAGCGGGTGGTCTGAACTAAGGGAGACTCTGGCTCATCCGGGTTGCAGATTATGCGGCCTGCATCTGGTGCTGCAAGCGTCGGGTTTGAATGGTCTGCCGTTTGATCCTTTCTCTCTCCATCAGAATGGCCTCTCCGCGTTGGAAGTAGACATCGGCAGGCGTCAGGTTGCTCAGGCTTTCGTGGGAGCGTTGGTGATTATAGTGCGCCACAAAGGCCTCGATCTGCGCCTCCAGAACACCCGGCAGGAAGTAGTTCTCCAGCAGGATGCGGTTCTTGAGCGTCTGGTGCCAGCGCTCGATCTTGCCCTGTGTCATGGGATGGTACGGCGCCCCACGCACATGGCTCATGCCCTTGCCGTCCAGCCAGGTCGCCAAGTCGGATGAGATGTAGCTTGAGCCATTGTCCGAAAGCAGCCGGGGCCGATACGCCACCTCCATCTGATCCAGACCGCAGGCTCGGAGCGCCAGGTCCAGGGTATCTGTGATGTCGTCTGCCTTCATCGTGGAGCACAGCTTCCAGGCGAGGATGTAGCGCGAGAAGTCGTCGAGCACGGTCGAGAGGTCAAACCAGCCCCAGCCGATCACCTTTAGGTATGTGAAGTCGGTCTGCCAAAGCTGGTTGGGCGCAGAGGTCTTATCCTTGAACTCTTCTGCTGCCTTCATCACGATGAACGCTGGGCTGGCGATCAGGTCCTGTGCTTTGAGCAGGCGGTAGACGGAGGCCTCAGAGACAAAGTAGCTGTGACGGTCCGTGAAGCGCACCGCCAGCTCCCGCAGCGACAGCTCCGGCTCGTCCAGCGCCAACTGGATGATCTGCTGGCGGATCGCATCGGGGATGCGGTTCCAGACCCGCTTCGGACAGGGGCGCCGATCCTCCAGAGCCTCAGGGCCGCCGGTCTGGTAGAGATCGTACCACCGATAGAAGGTTGGCCGTGGGATGCCGATCCGCTCCAGGGTCTCACGCACGGACAGATGGGATTGCTCGACCAGGCGGATGATCTCGATCTTCTCCGAGGCCGGGTATCTCATGCGCCGTCCTCCCCATCCCCGCGCATGCTTTTTTTGAGCAGGCGGTTCTCGAGGGTGAGATCGGCCACCACCTCCTTGAGGGCAGCCGCCTCCTGGCGCAGGCCCCTGACCTCGTCCGAGCTGGCCTCCCGGGCGGTGTCGCCGGCTAGGCGCTTCTTGCCGGCCTCCAGGAACTCCTTGGACCAGCGGTAATACACGTTGGGCGGGATGCCTTCACGCCGGCAGAGCTCGGCGATGCTGTCCTCGCCGCGCAGCCCTTCCAGGACGATGCGGATCTTCTCCTCGGCGGAATAGTGCTTGCGGGTGGCGCGGCGGATCTCCTTGACCACCGTCTCGGCCGGCTCCTTGGCCGGTCTTGGCTTCTGTCTCATCGTCACGTCCTCAGGGCTACGATGAACCAGAAACTCTCCCTTCTTCAACTCGCCCGATCTGTCTCATGAGTGCTGACAGCAGACAATCATGACGATCCCTTATCAGTTTGAGACAGGATCGGGGGACGACCGCCTTTGCTCCGCTTCACAGTGATAGTTGATGGAGCTGTAAAGCAATCTTGGCCTCGCATGCGCGAGCTCCAGCAACCTGTCTTCAGGGTCGCGTGGTCGCGGGCCGAGTAAGTTTGCGCACCACACATCCCCGTCAGCTTCGATCGCTCCTGTGGGGCTGTCCATTCCGCTCACCGCAGAGTTCGTATACCTGGATCTTCGCCGCGAAGCCCTTTGGCTGGATCGTGTCGACGGCCCCGAAGGTGAAGCGGTCAGATACTTGGCGTTGGATGGCCTCGCTGACCAAGATTTCAGTGTTGTATTCCTTGTTGAGCGGCTCGAGCCGCGCAGCCAGGTTCACTGCCGCCCCAAGGACCGTATAGGCCATCCGATCATCCGACCCGATGATTCCGACGACCGCCTCCCCGCTATGGAGCCCAAACCGGGTCCGGTAAGGAGGCCAGCCCTCCTTTTCGAACTCCACATTGAGCCTCCGGTTGGCCTCACGGCAGGCCAGCACCGCTGCACAGGCATGGGCGACATGATGCGGATCGTCAGCCGGCGCGTTCCAGATCGCCATGATGGCATCCCCGACGAATTTGTCGACCGTACCACCGTGCTCCATGATCACAGCGGACAGAACGGCCAGATACCGCGAGGTGCGCAGCATCACCTGCTCAGGATCAGCCCTCTCCGTGATTGCCGTAAAACCTGTGATGTCCGTGAACAGGACTGTGACCTCTCGGCGTGACCCGCCCGGCTCGAGGGCATCACCGGTAGCCACCAGCTGCTGAACAAGGCGCTTCGGCACGAAGCTCGCGAATGCCCGCACCACGGTCTGCATCGTGGCCACAGATCGTCCGAGGTCGTCGATCTCACGGATGATCGAACGAATCCGCCTCGGATCCCCGCCCGTCTCGAACCTCTGGATACGGTCTGTCTCGAGCGCCAGCGCCTTCATAGAGCCCGACAGCATTGATCCAATCCACCACACGACCGGGAGTGCCGCAAGGACGAAGCCAAGCGCCAGGAGGAACAGTTGGCGCCGTCCGGCCTCGATCTCGGCGAAGAACTCGTCGAGAGGCGCCATAACGGCAAGACGCAGGCCAGAGGATCCAGCCGACTGGATTGAGCGGAATGCCGCAACGTATGTCCGCCCGTCCGTCGCCTCGAAGATCTGTCGTGCCGCCCCGCCCTGCCGCCAAGCGCTCAGCGGCTGGGCAATGTCGACCGCCACAAGCTGGCCGAGGTGCGGCAAGTCGAGCGACCCGCTCGCCGCCTGGGCGTTCAGGATCTCGGTCATGCGGGGATGGCCGATGATCCGTCCGCGATCATCGAAGATAAACACGACACCTGACGGACCGAGTCTCTGTGAACGCAGAAATGAATCTGTCTCAGCGAGCAGGATGTCCCCGGCCACAATACCACGTCGCCCCTGCGGGAATGGTGCCCGCACGGTGTAGCCGATCAGGTTGGCGATCTTGAAGACATAAGGCTCGGTGATCGGACCGGCTCCGGGCCGGAAGGCGTCTCGATACCATGGTCGCTCGCGCGGGTCATAATCAGCTACGCGGTGTTCCTGAGCGAGGACGGTGAGGTCGGTCGAGAAATAGGACGTGAATCGGGTCCGGTTTGCGTCTCCCGCCAGCATCTCCATCACGGTCAGCCGGAAGGTGGCCTCAGGCGGCGCTTGGAGTTGTGCGCGGACCGCAGGTCCTGCCCGATCCAGCAGGTCGAGCTCAATGAACCCGCCGTCCTCGTATCCAACGTAGAGATTGTAAAGCTGCCCGTGCCGACGCAGGAGCGCTGCGAGCGTCGCATAGAGAGGTGGATTGCCCAGGATTGTACCGGACTCCACGGGCTGGAGCTGTCGCAACACCTCCAGGATATCGAGGACGTCCTTGAACTGTCCGTTCACACGGTCGGCTGTATGGTCGGCGACCCGGTCAATGAAGCTCAGAGCCGCCGACCGGGTGATGGAACGAGCGCGGTCGAAGCTGAGGAAGACGAGGGCAAGGCCGACGGCGAGCACGACCGCGACGAACAGTGCCGTGACGGAGAGTTGAAAGCCGAACCGAAACCGCATGACCCCAGCCTTCCGGTCATACCGCCCCAACGGCGGCCGAGCCAGTGTACCGGCTAACGCCTCTAAAGCTAGACAGTATAAGCTCGGTTGCAAAGGACTGCCAGAGCGATGGTGCCGGTAACAGTTGACCTAGAATATGCGCGGTAGCCAAGCCGATGTGGCGGCGCCTCTCTGCGTCTACGGGCGAGAGAGCCGATGAGGAGCCAGTCGGAGCGCGTTGGCCTGGATCAGTCTGGGCACTCAAGCCAAGTCACGCGAAAGTCAGCTCGCAGGCGCATTGCAGAAATACGGCTAAGGTCAGCCCTGTGCCGATGTCGTTCTCTAATGGGTCAAGGGGCAACTCTCCAATCCTGAGCGGTTTTGCGATCCCAAAGGGTTTCTGCGTTCTCTACGTGCTCCAGGGCACTTGGTGGGGTCACGTGCTATATCCGCCAATGGCTTGCGGCGGAGAGAATTTCTCGGACGGCCGTTTGCGGACCTGAACGGTCGTGAGAGGTGTGCCATAAAAAAACCCTGCCCCATGGAGGGCAGGGTCTGAGTGATCTCCTCGCCTTCGGGGATTACGCCGAAGTCAGGCCAGTAGGTCATGTCCCACGCGGCGTGTCAAATCCAACAAAAGTATTCACGAAAGTTTAGGTGTACATTCATATCAGCTATACTGACCTAAATAGTAGAGTCCAAACAAGTGTTGCACCTTTGCTATAGCCCTTCTTGGCCGTCGAGCCATACTCTGCCCTTGTGAATCTCGCCCACAAGGGGATTGCTCATGAAAACTCGTATTCTTAGCCTGCTCGCTGCCACAGCCCTCACAACGGGGGCTGTTTCGTCCTTGTCCGCCGCGGATCTGCCGGTCCGTGCGGCCCCTCCACCGGTCATCGCGGCCGTGCCGGTCTTCACCTGGACCGGCTTCTATGTCGGTGGCAACCTCGGCTGGGGCTGGCGCGACAGCAACGACGAACCCGTGATCCTGACCGGCCCCGGCGTTCCGGGCGGCATCGCGGGCGGCACGCTCCTGTTCGATAACAACAACGATGCCACCTTCACCGGCGGCGGCCAGATCGGCTACAACTACCAGATCGGCTCGTTCGTGATCGGTGCCGAAGCCGACATCCAGGGCATCGACAACAACGACGACAACAACGCGGTGTTCATCCCGGGCCCGGGCTTTGCCGGCGGCACCTTTGTGCCCGGCGAGTTCGAGAACGGTGCGGATTGGTGGGGCTCGGTGCGGCTGCGCGCCGGTGTCGCGTTCGACCGCTTCCTGGTCTACGCCACGGGTGGTCTGGCCTACACGGAAGACAACACCGGCTGGGCCGTCGGCGGTGGTGTCGAGTGGGCGCTTCCCACGAACTTCAACCTGTTCGGCGGCAACAGTGCGGTCACCCTCGGCCTGGAGGGTCTGTGGGTCAGCATCGATCAAGACGATGACGACATCAATCGTCCCATCGGGACCTTTACGCCAGTGGGCGGCGCCCCGGTCAATGTGTTCCTGCCGCGCAACAACGACGAGCAGGACTTCTTCGTCGCGCGGGCCAAGCTGAACTTCAAGTTCGGCACCTACTAAGATCGCCGCATCAGCAGCAGTCGAAGAGGCTCGGGGCAGCCCGGGCCTTTTTGTTGTGCGGACGCCAAGAAATAGGGACATGGGGGCAATTGCACAGAACGCCGGATATGGAGCAGGTCTCAATCAATGTATTTGCATCATCATGTCGAGCCAATTCGCGGCTGCTGCTTATCTGATGGAAACACTCGCTCTGCATTTCGTCACGAGAGCCCGCATTGCGCCGGCTGCGAGATCCTCACAGCTGCGATCGGATCGGCACAAAACTCATGGAAAGGCGAGTAATGATGCCCGGAGTTCCAGATGCAGAGGAAACGGGATCGGCTCCTGCCTTGAGATTGCCTGACTCGAAGGGTCAGCTTCCTTCAGAACAGTCAAAACGACACGGCGGGGACATGCGGGCACCACTTCTCAGGCGGGCGAACGGTCGACCATGTCCTGGTCGCTGGTTTC